>JBGTUV010000001.1:0-39142 GCA_041938985.1 Candidatus Nitromaritima sp.
AAAGTTCAACAAATAGTATTGGTCAAATTTTAGGCCCAGTATTAGGAACTTGGCTAGTCGCAGGTGGCTTTTTTTATCCATTTATAATTGCTGGAGGTATTGTTTTAGGCTCCATAGGATTGGTTTATTTTTTGAAGCGACCAAATAATGGTATTGATGGGTCTTGATTGGTCAAACAACATAATAAACTTTTGGAATGAACCAAAGATATACACGTAAAAAAAGTAGTAAATCAGCTCTTCACAATGCTGCTGACAATTCGAAATATGTTGAATTGGTTCGTTCGGGAGAAGACTATTTTATAAGACTGGAAAAGTTAATTGATAAGGCAGAAAAAGAAATCCATTTACAGACCTACATTTTTGAAAGTGATGAAACAGGAAACCGTATAGCCTCCTGCTTGAAAAAAGCTGCTGAACGAAATGTGAAGGTTTATATCCTATTAGATGCTTATGGCAGCTCATCTCTTTCGGATAATTTCATAAAAGACTTGCGACAGAGTGGAATATTTTTTCGGTTTTTTTCACCGTTATTTACTGTTAACAATTTTTATTTAGGAAGAAGGATGCATCACAAAGTAATTGTAGCTGATGCTAAAATTGCAATGATAGGCGGAATAAATATCGCAAATAAGTATCACGGTATAAAGAATGATGAGCCTTGGCTAGATTATGCAATTAAATTAGATTGCCTCGCTGCAAAAGATTTACAAAAATTGTGTTGCGATTATTTTTTCAAAGACGGAAGCTCAAAAAAAATAAAACCTGTCTTACATTCTGCGGGGAAAACATTTGTTGGTATTAGACAAAACGATTGGCTTAAAAACAAAACTGAAGTATGTGACGCTTACACAAACTCCATCAACCAAGCCAAGAATGAAATTGTCATTGTCAGTTCTTACTTTTTACCAGGAAGAAGACTAACCAATGCTTTAATTAGTGCTTGTAAAAGGAAAGTAAAAGTAACGCTAATATTAGCAGGAATTAGTGATGTGCCTTTGATACGTAACGCCACTTCATATTTATATTCATTGTTTTTAAAACAAAATGTGCTAATATATGAATGGAATAATTCTGTGGTACACGGCAAAGCAGCTGTGGTAGATGACAAATGGTCCACAATAGGTTCATTTAACCTCAATGACCTTAGCTGTTATGGAAGTATTGAAATGAATGTTGTAATACATTCTCAAGATTTCGCAAAAACTCTACTAAAAGATTTTGAAAATGTAATAGAAAAATGCAATCAAATTACCATCACAAAACTAAACAGTAGAATAAGTACTTTAAATAAGTTAAAAAAATGGTTAGCCTATCAAATTGTTAGAGCAACACTTCACATTTTAACTTTTCTACCACATATAAAATTAATCGAAAAGCAGCATTAACTTATGTTAACTTTAAAGAAATAGTTTCTATCAATTCTCAAAAATATATTTAAATGATAAAAATATTAACTACAGGTGGCACAATTGAAGGTGTAGATTCTGCAAATAACGACGGAATCAAAACATCGAACCTAACCGAAGATTTCTTTAAGTCAGCGAATGTTTCATTCTCTTATTCCTTTGAAAATGTCTTGAACAAAGATAGTCGCTCAATAACAGATGAAGACCGTCAGCTTTTGGTTGATAAAATCAAGGCATCGAGCGCAGAAAAAATAATAGTAACCCACGGTACTTTCACAATGGAAGATACCGCAAAATATATCGGAAAATTAAACCTGAACAAAACAATTGTCTTAGTAGGTTCATTCATTTTGGGCACATCAAAGAATACTGACGCACCGTTTAATTTGGGTTATGCCGCATGCTCGGTTCAGTTTCTTAAACCAGGAGTGTATATCGCTATGAATGGAACAATCTTCAATTGGGGTGGCGAGTGAAAAACGGGCTACTTTCTTTCCGCTTTCAAGGTTCGTAATGGTTGGTTCTTGTCCAACGTTTCCAATTAACTGTACGTGATTTTTAATAGTACTCATAATAAAAGATTTAAAGATTAATATTTCCCTTTTCAATTCAACTGTGATTAAATTTTAAGGGGTGTTTGTTCTTTTCTTTCGTGCACCGCACAATGGATAGAGTGGGTTTTGTCAAGACTTTTAGGGTAAAATCAGGTGTGTTTGCGACGTAGTAAATTCCTTGGAATTTCAAGGAAGTAGAAACCTTATTTTTCAATAAAACTCAGTACAGTCTTGACAAGTTCCATAAGGGCATTAGCGATTCTTTTAAACGCGGTTGCGTTTGAGTGTACCGACAGTTAAGCGAAATAAGTGGCTGTGGTTAAATTAGAATTGGTTATGTCGTGCCTGTTTTTCGACGCCCCGAAAAACAATAAAGGCTTTATCCATTATAAACCCCTTAAAATGTGTAAGACAGCGATTCGGTTTTTAAGGATTTTCGAAGAAGCACTCAAGAAGGGCTTACCGTAAATTCTGTTAAGAAAACCGAAGTGATGGCTTTCCGATGAAAGGCGGACTTAATTCACAATTTTGGCTCAGGAATGTAGTGTCCCTACCCAGCCTAAGCGGATAGGGTTAGCGGAATGGAAAGCTAAAATTATGGATTGTGTCCAAGATAGTTGTAGTGAAGCTCTTTTCCCAGAATGTAGCTTATCGCAAAATGAGGGAAATGTGCTGAGTGATTTTAGTAGTCGATTATCCCGTCCGTAACGTGCAAAAAAGTACGGACTTTTCTGTTAAGGACAGAGCCTAAATTTTAAATTTTCTTGCTATCTCATTTTTAGAAACTAGACAAATTTAAAATTTGCAGTAGTTGCTACTTTATAAATGCTTTTTATTCAAGTACTTTTCAAACTCTGTATTATCTAAATCAGTATCTCTTTGATTGGTTTCGAAATTCCTGAGTTCATCATTACAACCATCAAATTTGGCTCTAATCTTTTTGATTTTTTCTTTCATTTATAAAGGTATTTTCTACATTTTAATATGCAGATTTGAAAAAAGTATTCCACTATGCGAAAATCCTTTCGTATAAAATTAAAAAGCCCGATTAGAATAAACCAATCGAGCAACTAATCAGTTATTTTCCTTTCGAACTACCTTTTGAACCTGAAGATGAATTTTTAGAACCTCCACCTGATTTACTTGGTGCATTACTTCGTCCAGTTCCGGATGGCTTTCCAGTAGTTGATGGCCATCCGCCAGCATTTCCTTGTCCTTTACCTTTGCTCATAATTTTTTATATATTTTAAAATTAATATTCATTTTTTCTGCATAATATTTGTTCAAATTACATCGAACTTGTTGTATCTGTACCAAATATAGTATTATCCCATCATCATTGGTATGGAATTCTAATCTTAATTTTTATCTTCTTTTTTTGGCATCAGTTCTTCTATATCTGATAGTTCGTTTACGATTCCCTGCTCCTTTAATGAGTTTTCAATATTGATTTGAACAACATTGGCGTTGGCTTTCCAAACAACTTCCGTAATAAAGGCAATGGTAAGTTGTACTTTTAAATCGGTAGCAAAATCTATATTGGAATTTTTCCATTTGTCCCTATGTTTAGAATTAGCTTCTTGCGTTAAGTCGATTAAAGAGCCGTAGATTTTTCTATCTTCATCTAATATCCCAAGTTGGTGTTCTTTTTGTTCATCAATTTTAAGGTTCTTATGTTTTAGAATAGGCAAATCAGCTTTTGGTAAAACGAACAGTACATTTTTAAGTCCTGTAGATGGAATCCTAATAATTTTATCCTCAATTTTATTAAAGTCATCTATCCCATAGATATTTAGATTCATTGCTACAATCACATCTCTTTCTGCATCAAAACCTAATCTTTCAATACCTCTGACCAAGTCATCTTTACGAAGAAGATACCTTTTTTTTCTGGCTGATAGAAATGCGTTAGGAATGTAATAATTAATGTTCTGGTACACTATCTGTTGGGATAATATAGTGTCCGCATTAAGATGCGGGATATCTCCGGATGTAAACGCAGATTTCTGAAACAGATTCATTGTACCATTTACACCGAAGGAAATAGTAGGTTGCCCATCAAAATTCTCGGCAGAATTCTGGATACTATCAAAATTTTCTAATGCTTTTATAATGGCATCTTTAGAATTGATTAGAAAATCCGATTCTTTATCATAGTCAATATCTGCATTTAATCTTGCATCTTCAATAGCTTTTTCAATGGATGTTTCGAGAACATCTATAAATTTTGATGACTTGGCCTTTAGCTTCTTTATCTCTTTCTTCTTCTTCATATTATATTGTCTTTAAGAGATTTTTATCTTTCAACACTTTTTTCAAACAGAACCTGAAATAATTAATGGATTCTTGCCAACGTAATAATTCCAATACCTCGGTCTGAGGTAAGGTAGGTTGCGCAGTGAAGTTATCGTAGGTATTATATTCCGTTAATTTATACTGCCTTAAAAAGAGCAGTGCTAGATATTGGCATATGTAAAAAGTAACGCGCCTTCTGTTCCCTAAATTATCTAATCCTGGGAAAGGATATGATAAATCAATGGGATAATATCCTCTACCAAATTCATCCTTGAAACTACTAAACCAGGTAAAAATCTCTGTCATATTATTAGGTAACAGAACATATTTTGGTGGCTGATGCTGTGTATATGTAAACAGCGTTTTAATGGCTTCATAGTTTTTCTGATATATCAATAAACCACCTAATGCCAAGTGGAACTCAAAAAAACGTTTTCTTTCGTTATCCCTTTTATCTATTAATGACTGGTTATCGTATGTGTGGGTTTCAAAGTTATAGTTTGTTCCATACACGCGTTGTAATCCAAAACTAAAATATTGATGTGCCGTACCCCAATAGTTCCCCACAAATTTGGCATTGTTTGATATGAGTACAACATTTCGCCAAAGCTCTTTGTAGGTTTCGTTAGAGATTGGGGTTTCAAATATGCCTTGCCCCATCAGCCATATGCCACTTACAACAAAATATTCAAGACTTTGCAAGTCTTCATTTCTACCCTTAGCAACTTCCCTAATGATTTCCCTTATGCCATTGTGAAATTCGTGATTAAACTCAACTTTAAAGTTTTCAAATCCATCAGGTTTCTCTTCTTCTCTAGGCCTTATGAAGTTTGCACGGTAATTATTAAATTCTTCTGTGTAGAACGTAACTAATGTTTCTTCCAGACCCTTATCCTGTGTTCTAATAGCGAATATTGCCAGTTCATTGATGATTTTGAAATAGAATTTGTCATCTTCATCTTTCTTCAACTTTCGGTATTTGGAAATAACATAGGTAAGCAAACGTGTAGACTTACCATTGTAGAGTGATACTTTATCTAACCAAATAATAAAAATCACAACCAATGCAATTGTTGAAAGCAATACTAAGATTCTAGCTGAGTTTTGCATCCACCAGTTACCCTTCCAAAAAAGAGGTTCGAGGTCTAATATTAGGAATATAAATGAGCCGATTGTAAGGAATAAAACCCACTCAAAAACTGTTATTCTTCTTGACCTTCCTGGTAGTATTCCAAGAAATTTGGTCTGCGGAAATTCACTTTCAAAAGCATTGGCCAAATAGTTTGATGAAAACTTATAACCAATATTGGATATTTTGTCTACGATAATAGGGTATGCTATACCCAAAATTGCAATATCGATAGCGACACAAATTTCTATGATATATTTAAATTCCATTCACGTTAATTTACTAATAGTTCTACCGTCTTATACCAATAATAAAATATGGACTTATCCGGTTGTCGCTTTAATCTGTTCAAAAATGCCCAATCTGGATGTTTTATGGTCAGTTTGCCGGTATCCTGATTCTCATAATATTCTATTTCAACTACTTCCTCTTGTAGCAGTATTGCATTCAAATAAGCGACTCTGGCTGATGCTGACAATGCTTCTTCAATTCTAAAATTTCCTGTCATCAAAAACGCACTGCCAAAACTTCGTATGCCAGAACTTAAATCCGCAAATTTCTTTTTTGCTTCAGCAGTTGGATTGCGCTCTCGTCGTGCAATAATTGCACAGGTATTTATAGAATCCCACAGCACATCTTTATCACTGAGATTCCTTTTACTAAAATTAGCATCCGAACTGCGATAAGATAGTTCTGCTTTCGCGAAAGCAGAAAAACTTTTTTTCACTGTGGCCATATCCGTAATACTTTCAAATAGTTATGACAAGTCAAACAATTGTTTACAGATTTCCATTGCAAACAGCTGGTCTTGTTTATAGTAGGGAATACCAATAGTTTCTGGTGCAAATGCAGTTAGCTTATCACCACAAATGGCATTAACCGATGGTGTCATTACAGTTGTTACTGTTCCATCAACAGAGAGCCAAGGTGTTTCAATTGGTGATTCGATAATTTCTGGGTAGTGTGGACTATCAAAAAGAATGTCTAATAGAATAGTTCCTGGCACGTTTGGGTTATACACCGACTGAAACTCTAATGTGTAATGTGCCTTTGGCACACCTTCTTTATAGCTTCTACGTTCGTTCAATACGTGTTTTGTAAAATGTGAATTGGCTATTACCGTATCTAATATTGCCTCTAATTCTTTACGTTCGATACTCGAAATAATATCAATATCAATGGAAAAACGATTTCCCTCTTTCAACAAAAGCACAACTGATGTACCACCTTTGAACACAAAATCAAGTCCAGCTAATTTTAAATGTTCCAACAGGGACAATGCGTGAACCATTTTTTCTAAAATAGTAACGTTAATGGACTTATGTTCTTTTTTTAAACGAAAGTTATCCAGCCATTCCTTTGTAAAACTTTTTTTATCAATCATATGGTATATCTTCTAAGAAACCTGGAATGTAATTACTTATAAATTGTTTGATTTCCTGTTCTTTTTTACGTCGTTTTGCATAGCTGAACATCCTGGTAAAATTAATGCTGTACCTGTCTATGATATTTTCATAGATATGTACCACTTCAGGACCTTGGTAAAAATGAAAGAGGTTTTCATCTGCAAATAGGTCAACCATTATCTTTTCTAGTGTGGCTATTGCTACAACGTCCTTCTTGTTTTTTGTTTTCTGAATGGGCGCCCTAGTCACCAAACGCTTAATAACAACTGGCACATTACTTTCTGAAATGTAAAACTGAATTTCCTTCTCATCTGGATTTAGGTAAAAATCCATTCTCAGATTATCATTGAGGTAATAATAGAGTGAGTCTATAAACTCTTTTTCTACCTCGACAATAATTATTTGATTGGAAGTTTGGTGTTGGGTAAACTCATTAAGCCATTGGGTTTCCCAGATTGCATATTTTATATCCTCAAAGCGCTCGTTGGTCTTGCGAGCGATTTTATAAATATTATCTGACAGAAGGGCTTTATACTTAGGCTTATAGGAAATAACATATAGCCCACGTCCTATTGTTTTAATGATATCCTTTTTTTTAAGGTCATAGATTCGCCAACCAAACGTATTCTCTTTGAGGTCTGGTTCAAAATCGAGATAAAAGTCATATAGTTCATTCCTATTGAATGAGCTACGGTCCTTAAAGGCTTCTATAAGTCTATTTTCTATAATTTTTGGCATAACTAAAAATCAAAACTTCGCCAAAAATACAAAAAAGTGGTAAATATTTGAAAACAAATTATTGCCACTATCAAAATTAAGTGGTAAAATTTTGATTAATGGTTATCAACGTGATTACTGCTTAAAGTTCAATATTGATAGAAATTCCAAAGATTTTGATTGTATTTTTTCAATAACAATCTTGTCTTTATCGGTCTCAAGCAATGCCCAGTATTTTTGTTCGTTCCAGATATGTTCTCGTTGTAAACCAGAACCAAATTGCGTGATAAAACCCCAAAACCACAAATCATCCCAAATTTCCATCTGCTCAGATGAATAGCTTTGTTGTAAAACGGAATTGATGTTATCAAAATTCCATTTTTCTGATGAGTCAAGTTTATAAAAGATTGCTTCAATCACGGTATCTACAGGCAAAAAGAATTTTTTACTGGAATCTATCTTTTGTGGTGCATCATTCCAAATTCGTAATGATTGGTCGTAACTACCACTATGAATGTGATAGATGGTCTTTGTAAACAATGCAGATGTTTTCTTTCCCCAGCCATCTTGTTTCAACATTGCATTAAACAGCAGTTCGTAATTACATTCTTCACACTCTTTTTCTGTGAGAAACTCAACAAAATTGCGAAAGCCTGTTAAGAGATGTTGGTTGGCATATATCTTTTGAAAAAAATCTGAGAGCCTGTTTATATTTGGTCTGCTTTGGGTATTTACGATATGATGTAGAAGGGAATATACTTTTTCTTGTGTACTGCTATATGACGACAAAAAACGGTAATATGATTTTGTCTGTACAGTATGGTTAAATTCACGGTTCTTTTCCAGGAATTTGAATAGGCTGTCTAATGATTTAGTTAAAGAGTGTTTCAAACTTAGGGGTATGAATCAAGTTGAACAGTTCCATCGGCACTTACCCAGTAATGACTAATTCCTATTTTGTTTAGTTCTGGAATTATCCCTGCAATTGCACTTCTAATTTGCTCGTCCTCTGGGTGGGCAATGGCTATTGTCGCTTCAGGATGTGCGACTTTGGTTTCGAGGCATTTAATTATAGCTTTTCCCAAATGTGATTTAATTTGGCCTGAATTAAAAAATGGGCGTTTTTTAGTGGGTGAATCGTTATGCGCTTTCGCACCTTTTACTTCTACGAATAACTTCCTGTTATTTTTTACCGCAACAATATCATAACCTCTGGTTTGTCCCAAGCAGAAACTTTCTATTGCATAGCCTTGTTGTACCAAAAAAGGCATCAATAATTCAATAGTTCTATTTTCAGTAAGCTTTTCCACAACTATAGTCAATAATGTACAATATACTTTATTATTTGTTTTCACCTAAAAGTTGAAAATTAAAAAGAAAAAATCCAGTTTAGATAGGTACTGGATAAACCTTTTAAAGCTATACCAGGGCATAGACTTCATCAAAGAGTTTCTTGTCCAACCGCTCTTGTTGGCCAAAGCTTTTCTTTAACGTGTTGTGCAAAACTGCGTTGAAGGCGTTATAACCTAACCATAAATTCGGTTCTTCATTGAGCAATAAGGCTTCATAGTTTAGAATTTCTATGACTTCACGCGACTTCTTCGATGGGTCGCTGTTCTTGTCGCTACATTCATAGCGGAACAGTTTGGTTCTGTCAAGAATCGCTTTTACAAATTCCTTGGTGTCGATGATTTTAAATTCCTTCATCTTGTCAAATTTCTTTGTGATGGTATAGAACTCATTGTCAAGAAATTTATCGAAAAGATTGTTCAGCCTCGGCATTATAAGGTCTGTATTGTTTCTGCTGTGCTTAATCGAAAACTCGATTTCGGCCTGTGAAACGTGAAGTCCATTGGAACATACTTTTCGATAGAATCCAAAGTGGCCAGAGGTCTTTTCACTACCATCATACGAGTTCTTGAAACGAAGCATTGGTAGTATCAAATCCTCATCATTTTTGACCGTAAACTGACTTTTGTCGTCAATGATAAAGTCAGTAATAAACGACCTATCATTCTTATTGATGGTGCGTTTGTGGTAGTTGAGTCCGGCATCAGTCAACATTTCTTCTGCTTTCTTGAAGAACAGTTGGTTCGGGATGTGGCCGTAGCTGTTCGATACCACATTAACAATTTTTCCATTTGAAATGATGACGTTTTCAAGTCCACGTCGAGATTCCATCTGCGTTAAGGTTTTTAAAGATTTCATTTCTGATGGAACAAAAATTTCATCCTGTTGTAAATTTTGTAAATACATAGCTTTTCAATTTTAGGTTAAACATTTTGTGATAGCACAGCGTAATACTCTGGATGCTTTTCTCTGTAGTAGGCCAGATGACTTTCGGCACCTTCAATCCTGTAATTTTCTTTACTGGATTGATAATGTGCCTCGGCTTCTTGCACTGAAATCTTCGCCTTTGTTGATACTTGTTTCATAATGTTGAAATTTTAGTTAAACAATATTTGAGCAGTACCCAAACGGAAGCTAAAATCACAGCTCAAAAGGAAACGGAATAAATGAGAAATGGAATGCGCGCAAGGGCTTTATGCCGTAGTCTTTTGATGGGTGTATTTTACGAGTTTATCTTTGCGCTGATATTGATTGATACTTTTACTTTGAACCTCTATGATGTGGTCATAAAAAGAAAAAGGGCCGACACGAATGCCGACCCTTCTTCAAACAACAAAAGCTAATCGTTGAGTTCCTGAATTTTCTTCTCAAGAACTTCGATGCGCTCTTTCAAACGTGCTTCACGCTTGTCTCTTTTCTCAGAATATGCTTTCTCAATTTCAGCAATCTTCGACTTGTAATATCCTTGTATTGCATTATAGAATGATATATTCGTTAGATTGTTGACGTGGTTGCTCTCGCCAAAATGGACTTGTCTCGTGAGGATATAGCGAATCAATTTGTGGAAGACTTCCTTTTTGAACTTCTTCTTGAAATTCTCGACCATTTCAACTTTGGTCATTTTGGACGTGTCGCCCAAGAACTTTGAGAAATACTTTTGCTGGCTCACATAATCCACATTATTTTCAAAAAGCGATATCGAGAATGCCACCATTTCGTCTGTGGAAAGTGTCTTCTTCGTATCGATGTAATTGGTCTCACGAATCATCTGGACAACTTCTTCAAACTGCTTGTTGTTCTCGATGTGCTTCTTGCGGATTTCCCTTTCGTTGATTTTCACGATTTGTTCTTCAGGTGTACAATCTGCCATTTTTCTATTGGCCAATGGTGCTGAATATTCAGTTGATTCGTTTTCTGATTTCTCAATCACTTTTACGAAGGCACTTTTGTGCTGGTATGTTTCAGGATGGAAGACGATACCGTTTACAAAACCATTATCCTTTGCAGAATTATACGTTTTCAATGCTTGTTCGTAATCCTGCATCGCTTCATCCAATTCCGCCTTTAATTCATCTTCTGAATAATCGTAATGCTGATATTCAATCTTAATGGCTTCGATTGTAGGTTCGATTGGATTTTCGATAATTTCAACATCATCTAGTAGATACACTTTAAATCCATTTTTTTCCAGTTGGGAAATAATAAGCTGATTGCTTTCTTCGTCTGCCCAATACCGGCGAATTTCAGGAAATAAAAGAATGTTCTCTTTTTTGGTTTTCTCAATCAAGTTCAAGAACGATTTGGATTTCTTTGTCTCAAAACAAGCCGATTTAGTGCAAACCATTTTACCTTCGCCAAAAAGATTCCCTTGATTCGCAGCATTAAATGGACATTCTACACACGAACCCGCTTTTGGCACCAAAGTCTTATCTGCAACATCAAAGGATGCTTTTTCTAAATCATAGGATTGGTCTTTAATCATCCTGTTTATTTGATGCGCATTAAAAGTTTCACCCATTGTTTCCAGCATCATCTTTTGTTCCTCTGGTGTAAAGAGCGCAACACTGACACCTAAGGAAATGGTCATTTCGCCATTGCGTACAAAATGTTTGAACCCGTCAATCAATCCAGCCAACTTCAAACGTTGTCTTATGAAATTGTCCGTTCTTCCCAGGCGTTTAGAGATTTCAGAGGGTTGATACTTGTCACTCAGATAAGCTATCGCTTCGGCTTCTTCGGTAGGCTCTACGTCCTTTCGTTGCAGATTTTCGATGATTTGAACTTCAAGCACTTCGTCGTTTTCATAAGTTCTTACGATACTGGGAATCGTTTTCTTGTTCGCTATTTTGCTTGCGCGAAACCGTCTTTCACCCATTACGATGATAAAGTCCTTTCCAGATTTGCGAACCGTTATTGGTTGCAATACCCCAAATTCCTTGATGCTATCCGAAAGCTGTTGTAGCTGCTTATCATCAAAGGTCTTTCTCGGTTGCTTAGGGTCAGGCTTGATTTTGCCAATGGGAATGTTCTCAATTTGAAGTGCCGGAACTTTCTTTCCGTTCAATTCTTTCTTCGCAGTAGTCGTTGTACTTCTACGCTTTCTTGTGGTACTCGCTTTTGTTGTCATAATACTCAAATTTTAGATTAAACAATATTTGAGCAGTGAACCAAACGGAAGATAAAATCTTGGCTCAAAAGGAAACGGAATAAATGAGTAGGGGCAGAAGCGATGGCTTTATGCCGTAGTCTTTTGATGGAAGTATTTTACGAGTTTAACTTTCGGGAATATTGTATGATAAAAAACTTCTTACCAATGCTTTTAATTTTAATACATATCTCTAGAGGAAGCAGAAGTCTGAGGTAAGATTTTGTCCCATATTCATACTTTTTTTGGGATAAAAGCAAAGTACTTTAAAACTGTAATTCCTTGAGTGGAATGATAAAAATCACTAGACTTTTCTAAAGAAAAGACTTTTTCATTGCAATTAATATCTAAAAATCACAAATGATGTCATTTCTTATTAGCATCCAAAAAAAGACAAAATGTTGTACCTATGTTGTACCTGTCCATTTTTTCGCTTAGTTTTTTCAATAAAAAAAGCCGAAGATAAATCTTCGGCTTTTGTGCGGGTGAAGGGACTCGAACCCCCACACCTTGCGGCATCAGATCCTAAGTCTGACGTGTCTACCAATTCCACCACACCCGCATAAAGTGCAATTTAACACTTTTTATTTGGTTTAATCCTAAGTCTAGCATGTCTACCAGTTCCATCACATCCGCATTACCGTGTGATTTGATCACTTAGGGGTGCAAATATAATTATAATTGCTAAATCCAAAAGCACTTATTTAATTTTTTCTAGGGGCGCAACCACTGCTTCATTTTAGGGAATTCAGGGCCTTCTTCTGGGAAGTGTGCCATCCCGAAATATCGCAGTAGTGGCAATCCAAAAAAATCGGCTGCTGCATAACGCTGCAAGATCCAATCTGCCTGACCCTTGTAGCCCTGCTTATGAAACACCACCTCTGGGGGGATTGCCAAATGCAAGGCCACCGCATAGCTCCATAACATGGCTGTCATCTCTTCTCCCCCTATTTCCGGATTATCTTCTAAAACCTCTTGCCCTAAGGCAGCTCTTTTATTGGCCTCAGTGACCGCGTAATGACCCGCCTCGTGCAAGACATCGCCTACGGCTACAAGTGCACTTTGGTCTATCCATAACTGCCCCTTGTGCAAACCCACTCCGGGTAAAAAAGAGTTAAAAGCAAAGGGGGCTAAACGGTACGGAATACCTATCTGCTCAAAAAAAGGCAATACACGTTCAAAGAAATCAGAATCGCTAAGAGAAGAATCGCTCATTGTTAAGGGTCTGCTTAAACACCCAAATTAATACAATTTTTGATACCTTAGTGAGCCTTAAAAATTTCAAATGAAAAGTGCCAAAGACTATATAGAACAACACAAAGACCGATTCTTATCGGAACTTATAGACCTTTTAAAAATACCTTCGATCAGTGCAGACTCTGCCTACGAAAAAGATGTGATCGCCACTGCGGAGGTGATCAAACAACGTTTGTTAGAAGCTGGTTGTGATACCGTAGAGATCTGTGAGACTCCCGGTTATCCTATAGTTTACGGCGAAAAGATCATCGATCCGACCTTGCCAACTGTTTTGGTTTACGGACATTACGATGTACAACCACCGGACCCCCTTGATCTTTGGGACAGCCCACCCTTTGAACCTGTCATTAAAAAGACCGAGCTGCATCCGGATGGAGCCATCTTTGCGCGCGGGGCTTGTGACGACAAGGGCCAAATGTATATGCATGTCAAGGCCTTGGAATACATGACCAAGACCGATCAGTTGCCCTGCAATGTAAAATTCATGATAGAAGGCGAAGAAGAGGTTGGCAGTGAAAGTTTGGGTTGGTTTGTCACGCGGAATCAAGAGAAATTGGCCAACGACGTTATCTTGATCAGCGATACGGGAATGATAGCCAATGATATTCCTTCAATAACAACAGGACTTAGAGGCCTAAGCTATGTGGAGGTTGAAGTCACCGGTCCCAACCGCGACCTGCACTCTGGGCTTTACGGAGGAGCCGTGGCGAATCCGATCAATATCTTAACCAAAATGATCGCCTCCTTACACGATGAGAACAACCACATCACCATACCGGGCTTTTACGATAAGGTAGAAGAACTCTCCGCAGCCGAGCGAGCAAAAATGGCCGAAGCGCCCTTTGATCTAGAAGCCTACAAGGATGCGCTAGACATAGACGCAGTTTACGGCGAAGCTGGCTATACCACCAACGAACGCAATTCTATTCGCCCAACTTTAGACGTGAACGGCATTTGGGGAGGTTATACCGGAGAAGGTGCAAAGACCGTTATTGCCAGTAAAGCATATGCCAAGATATCTATGCGTTTGGTGCCTAATCAAGATTGGAAAGAGATCACCGAGCTTTTCAAAAAGCATTTTGAGGCCATTGCCCCAGCCGGAGTTCGTGTAGAAGTTAAACCACATCACGGGGGCCAGGGTTATGTCACGCCTATCGACTTTCCGGGTTATAAAGCAGCAGAAAAGGCCTATGAATCTACCTTTGGGAAAACACCTATTCCGCAACGTTCCGGAGGGAGCATCCCAATAGTTTCTCTTTTTGAACAAGAGCTTGGAAGTAAAACTTTGCTAATGGGCTTTGGACTAGACAGCGATGCCATCCACTCGCCCAACGAACATTTTGGGATCTGGAATTATTTAAAAGGTATAGAGACCATTCCAATGTTCTATCATTATTACGCCAACAACAATTAAACTTCATAAATTGACAATTATGCAATTCAAAAAATCTCATTTAACTGCAATCATACTTTGTTTGTTTACTGCGCTAACTGCCTCTGCGCAAATGGGTAGTGCCGACCAAAAGAAAACCTTTAACCTCACCATTACACAAGAGGGTAAAGAAATAAAAATGGAATGCCGCGCAGGCTGTGCTTGGGAGAGTCTGAGCTTTGAAAGCCCAAGGCGCGGATTAGCAGTAACTGTAGATCAGTTCGGAATGGTTGGCAAAAGACAAACCGCCAGTAACCCGGATGAATTAGCAGAATTCTCCTTTAGCATTGCCAAAGTTCGCGGCGAGTACAAGCTTACCGGCATAGATGGGACCGCTTGGGAATCGCTCACCTTTACTTTACCAGAAGACAACTCTAAAGCTATATTGAGCTCCGGAGGCGTAAGAGTTAGATAGGTAAGCTGTGATATTTTCGTACCAACCCCATGAAAACTGGTCACGGCTACAAAAGTGGAGCTTCCGCTTTGTAGCGCTCTACGGTTGGGGCTATATCGTTTTAATGTTTGGCGGCAACCGCATCCTAGAACCCTTGTTGGTTTGGGCGGGTCGCGACATTTTGGGTATGGAAGGACGCTTGGAGTTCTTCTCTACCGGAAGCGGTGATACCTCTATGGCTTTTGCCAGCCTTTTTGTATTACTATGCCTCTCTTTAATTGGTACCGTCATATGGTCTGCACTAGACAGAAAACGCCCATCTTACAACGCCGCCTTTTACTGGCTCACCGTTGTGCTGCGGATCTTCTTGGTGTTCTTCATGTTCACCTACGGATTTGCCAAGATCTATAAAACACAATTTGCCGGGCCCTCGCTAATAAGACTTTTACAACCCGTGGGCGATATGTCTCCAATGGGCCTGGCTTGGACCTATATGGCCCAAAGCGAAGGCTTCAATCTCTTTACCGGGCTAATGGAAGTATTGGGTGGGCTGCTACTTATTCCAAAAAGAACGCAAGCCTTGGGCGGTTTGGTAGTATTTGGAGTGATGCTGCAGGTCTTTATGATGAACATGTTTTACGACATTCCTGTAAAGTTATTCTCTGCTCATTTAATGCTTTTTGGCTTGTTTTTGTTTGCTTCGGATTGGAAGCGGTTCAGTCACATTTTCATTAAGAACAAACCCACAGAAGCTCTTTCATATTACAAACCCACAAAAGACCCAACCTATCACGCGGTGATGATGTGGTTCAAAGTGGCTGGAATGCTTGCCTTGTTCGCCATTATGGGTTACCAGGGTTATTCGTCAGAGCGCAGTTATGGAGACAAGCGCCCAAAACCGCAATACTACGGCATTTGGGAAGCCGAAGAATTCATTAAGAATCAAGATACCATAGCACCCCTAATAAGCCGTTCCGACCGTTGGCGCTATTTGGTGATCGACAGAAAGGGATATGCGCTTGTCAAAAAAATGAACGACAGTTTGGAGCGCTTTAGTTTTGTTTTAGACTCGAGTGGAACAAACTTGAGTTTACGCAGCCGCTCCGATACCTTAAGTGATCCTAATTTTGTGATCAAACAAGTGGATTCTTTACAATTGACCCTGCAAGGTGTGCTAGAGCAAGACAGTTTAATGATCCGTTTTCGCGCCCGCGACCTTTCACAGTTCCGCCTTATCAATCGTGGCTTTCACTGGATAAACGAAACTCCATACAATAGGTAGAGACACTGGGAATAGCTTTTTAAATTGTTAAATTTTTCCTTCTACAGTTGTAGAATTAAATTATTATTCTACATTTGTAGAGAAGAAAGAAGCAATCCGTATGTCCTTATCAAAATCAGAAGAGCAACTCATGCAGATCCTTTGGGAGCAGGAAAAAGCCTATATGAACGATCTTATAGCCGCTTATCCGGACCCAAAACCTGCACAAACCACTATAGCTACCCTTTTAAAGCGCATGCGCGACAAGGGCTTTGTAGAGTACACTCAAATTGGGCGTGCCCGAGAGTATTATCCGCTAGTGGCCAAGGAGTCTTATTTCTCTAAACAGATGCGAGGAATGATCCAGAATTTCTTTGACAATTCTGCTGCGCAATTTGCCTCTTTCTTTGCCAAGGAAACTGACCTCAGCAAAGAAGAATTGGAATCATTAAGAAGTCTTATCGATCGCGAGATCAAAAACAAATGATCATGGAACTCTATGTTTTAAAATCAGCGGCCTGTTGGGCCTTGCTTTACGGCTTCTACAAGCTGCTCTTAGAGCGGGAAAGCATGCACCAGCTTAAGCGTTGGTACCTTCTAGGCGGATTGGTCCTTGGGGCCTTGATTCCCTTAGTAACATTTACAACATATATCACTGCGGATGCCGATGCAGCTACTGTAATTATATCGGCTGCAGAAGGTACTTCCACTGCCACAGGATTTTGGTCTACTTTAGATTATGTCTCCCTTATTTGGACTATCTACTGGCTAGGCTTTGCTGTATTCGCAGTGCGTTTTGTGTGGAATCTCGGCAAATTATTGAGACGTATTTGGGCCCATCCGAAGCAATCACAAAGACCTTTGTTCTATGTATTACTCGCAAGGCCAGTACAACCACACACCTTTTTTAAATACATTTTCGTAAACAGCAAACGCTTCGCACAGCGGGCAATTCCCAAGGAAGTATTGCTACACGAACAAGCCCATGCGCAGCAATTGCACAGCGCCGATGTGTTACTGGCAGAAGCGCTACAAGTGGTCTTTTGGTTCAACCCATTGGTCTACCTTTTAAAACACAGCATTTTACTCAATCACGAATTCTTGGCAGACGAGGCTGTACTAAATACAGGCGTGCCCAAGAGTCAATATCAAAATACTTTACTGGCCTATTTGAACCCACGGACCTGTCCGGACTTGGCCAGTGCCATTAATTATTCATCTATCAAAAAACGATTCACACTCATGAAGAATTCATCACCTAAAAGGGTCCAATGGGCAAAAAGCCTGTTACTTCTGCCCCTACTCGCAATCTTGCTCTACAGCTTTAGCACCACTAAAGAAGTATTGTTAGAAGAGGAGATCCCGCTAACGGAAACCGCAGAAACCGGTTTTAATTACAAGACAACCGAGGTCTTTGACACCAATGAAGAACTGCGTATCAACATACAAGGCAAAACCGTGTATGTGAACGGAACCAAAACGAGCCTACGCGACTTTAAAAAAGCAGTAAACGCCGCTACTCGTAATTGGAACGAGGACGATTTTGAGAATTCGACCTTAGACTTGCGCATTAAAAATGTGGATAGGGACTTTATGCAAAAGCTCAACGATGCCTTTAAAAAGACCGACTTTTACAAGGCCAATCCGGGGCGTTATCAGTATGGAATTAATCCTCCACCACCACCTCCACCACCACCACCAGCTCCTAAAGCAGATAATGTGATTATCGAAGAGGTAGAGCTCGAGCTCCCTCAACCAGACAAGACCACAGATGTGATCATAGAGGTTATAGAAGAGGAAGAAAGTGGCAAGACCACGCGCCGCGTAAAGCGCAAGGCTGTGCTGGATTCAGATCTTGATGAAGACGAGGAGATCGTCATTGAAATTGAAGAAGTGAGCCCTCCGCCGCCTCCACCGCCACCAAAAAAGCCTATAGAGGCCATTAAGGATCTTATAGCTCAAGGAGCCAGTTTCTATCTGGACGGCAATAAGATATCCGCAGATAAAGCACTCGCTTTAGTAAAGGCCGATAAGATCAACTATATCGATGTGGAAAAGGTAGATAACAATCCGCCTAAAGTGCTGATGAAGCAATAAAATAGACCCACAAATGAATGAGAGCCTCGATTTATCGAGGCTTTTTTAATGCTTTATTATGTAACAAAAGCATACAAATTGCGTTCTAATATTCTCGGATGCAGTCCACTACTGCGGCGAACACTTTAATTCATCAATCATGTTACAATCATTTTTCATTTTCTGCTCCGGAGCAGATACGGACATCTTAGACCAATGTGCTCCCGGGGAGCGCACCAAATATGCAGGAATAGGTGCCACAGTCTTCTTTACCGCAGTTATGGCTGCCATTGCAGCAACCTATGCGCTTTACACCGTATTTGACAATTATGGCATTGCCGTGGCCTTTGGATTGGTTTGGGGCTTGCTCATCTTTAATCTGGATAGATTCATCGTATCGACCATAAAGAAACGTGGAAATTTCTGGGACGAATTGGTTCAGGCCACGCCCAGACTCATTCTGGCTGTGATCATCGCCGTGGTCATTGCAAAACCCTTAGAGCTCAAGATCTTCGAAAAGGAGATAGATCAGGTCTTATTAGAAGAAAAGAATCAAATGACCTTGGACAATCAAGATCAGATCGCTTTGCAATATCAGCCCAAGATAGCCGAACTCAACGGGCAAATTGAGACCCTGAAGCAAGAAGTTGTCAGTAAGGAAACTAGCGTCAATGCGCTTTATGAAACTTATATAGCAGAAGCAGAAGGGCGTGCCGGTACCGAGCTGGTTGGCAAAGGGCCAGTATACAAGGAAAAGCGTGAAAAACACGATGCAGAATTGGCTGCTTTGACCGAGCTGCGAACTACCAATGCCGCTAAAATTGCCGATCTGGAAACACAGATCACTGCCTTAGAAACTCAATACGACAATAAGGTCACTGAGACCCAACCGGTAATTGAGGGCTTTGACGGCCTTATGGCTCGTGTAAATGCTCTAGAGAAGCTTCCGTGGTTGCCATCATTCTTTATATTCTTACTATTCCTTGCGGTAGAAACTTCACCGATCTTCGCAAAATTGCTTTCTCCCAGAGGGCCCTATGATCATAAACTCGAGGAACAAGAAGGCGCTATTGCCTCCTGGGCAGCGCAGCAAAAAGAACAGCGAAAGATACTATTGAGCACAGACCTGGCGCTTAACAATCGTGTCTATGGAGATATAGCCGAAGAGCAAGAAGCCTACGACTACAAAAGAAAAAAGGCCCGCGAACTTATGCAGTTACAGGCCGATGCATTCTTTGAAAAACAAAAACGTCTGTTGTGATTAGGCAGCGATGCTGATCTCGCCCAATCCAAAGGTATTGATAGATTGATCCCACTGCAGCTGAACAGTATTGGATTCTACCAAAGTAAAGTTGTTGTAGGCTAAGTAAATACTTAGTAGTCGGCCTGGAATCTGAAGGCTAGCCTTTAGATCTAGCTCCAAATTTTAGGAAAAGATATTAACCACAGGATCGCCGCTACGCTTAAGAACGTAGAGGGTTTATTTATTTCTGCTTTATGAATTAGAATGCTCTAGATTCTTTAATAGTTTATATACGATACCCCGAACACCTTTTTTGCGAGAACCGTTAAAATCGTAAATATTGTTTACTCTTACCAATTCTGTACTATTAATTATTTCTTTTTCAAGAAAACCAAAATCCATCAACTCGATGCTAAGCTCTGTCTTCAGCAATCCTATATAATCAAATTCATTGTTTTTAAGGACAAATCTCAATCCCAATTGTAAGGCATGATAGTAGCCCAGGCACTTTTTGGAATATAACACCTTTACTTGTTCCTTGTAATGTCTTTCGATGGTGTCTAAAATAGTTATTGTAGCATCATCACTGCCGTCGTTGACAAAACAAAAACTGTAATTTGAATTTTCATCTAAAAACCTTCCGAATGGAATTTTATCAATCAAGCCTTCTTGATTTCTGCAATAGATTATAATGGTACTGCGCATGAAATAAAATATGTTTTTATTAAGAATACTCTTTTGGAACTTTTAAATCACACTTAAACTGGTACTACAGCTACGAACCTTAAATAGTTAGAAGCTATAAACTTGACTTTTAAATTTTAGAATATCAAAAAAGTCCAAAAGAAATGACATATTATAATTTAGTAAAAACCTTGGGTTGTTATCTAACGCTATTATTGCCCCGCATAGACCTAGGCACACCTTATAGAATCACTAACGCATCTTAATCCATTAACACGAATCAAACAAAAATAAGATGATACCTTTAACCCAAGGTTTGGTTTACTAAATTATCGATACAATGGCTTTATTCTCCAAGCATTGCTCAAATCGCCGTAATGTGCCATTACAATTAAAAAAATTCTTTTCAACTGTTATATTTAAATTTCCAACTACCTCCTGCTTCTTAGTGATGAACTGAATAATTTCATCTATTTGATTTGAAGGTATACTGCTGCCTTTAAGTAGCACATAATTATCTATGCTTTTTAGAACGATTGGCACGTGCACAGAATTTTTGTTAATTGCTCAAAGATAGATTTCAGCAATAATTCAACTCGCGGTATTTCGATTAATAACCAGTCTGCACAGATGAATGGGCATTAAAAGGCAATTAATTGTTTCGAGCTTTGAAGAGAATACCTCACAGGGATTTGTCCTAACGAACTAAAGAGAATTGTTCGCTAAATGAGATGCTCGAATCAATGATAAGTATGCAAATATGATTCTCTTGTGGTTTATTGCTCAGACAATACCTTCAAAGAGATCGTTAGGGACATTTTCATAAAAACATTACTCTGTTTGCAATTTATCAATGATGAGCAACTCTATTAAATAAGTAAACCACAAATTATTTTAATCAATATACACCCTAGAATAGGACAAATTTATGTGACTATAATAAGTTTAATTTTCTCATTAATTCTGGTCTATTTGACCTAGATATAGGAATAACATCGCGCTCAATAAGAACACTGTTATCTTCAATATCAGTAATCTTAGAAATATTTATAACATAACCACGATGAACTCTAACAAATTTATTAGTCGGAAGTTTTTCAAGTAATTTCTTGACTGTAACATGCACAGAATAGTTTTTATTCAAAGTTTTTATTAACACATAATCACCGTTGGCCTCTATAAGATAAATCTCATCTATCACAATCTTGACTAATCTTCGGTCAATGTTTATAAATAAAACATCATTATCCTTTTCAATCGCTTCTGTAGAATTTTCCATACTAATCCTACCTAACTTTCGCGATATTTTATCGATAGTCTTGATGAATCGCTGTGAGTTTATTGGCTTTAAAAGATAATCTTCAACACACGCATAATTATATGATTCAAGCGCAAAATGTGGATTGCTTGTAATTAATACAACCTGTGTATCTGTTTTTAAAGAGTCTAAAAAATCAAAACCGGTAAATGAAGGCATTTGAATGTCTAAAAATATTACATCTACCTTGCTTTTATTGGTATACTTCAGGGCCGCTACCGCATTGTCAAATTGTGCTACTACATCAAGACCACCTATCTGCTGACAAAGTTGTTCAATAACGGCTCTAGCGGTAGCCTCATCATCAATAATAATACACTTCATAAGCAATTATTTGTCTTTTAAAAATACTTCTATCTTGTTCAATACGGCAGCAAAAGCTTCACTGTGCTGATAATCACCTCCTTTTAGGGCATCTTCGTGTGTTACCGCTACAGCTCTTCCTTCCTTCAGGCCTAAAATACTAATTTTATGCTTAAGCTTGTGAACCATTGCAGCCGCGTGCTGCCAATCTTTTTCTTTCATTAACTGCTGATACTGCTCGAATTCTCCGGGGAATTCCTCTTTAATGATCCCAACGAACTGGGCGATCACTTCCGGTTGACCGTCTGAGATCTCTTTAAGGTAATCTAGATTAGGCTGCTCCATAGCAATCAAAGGTACTATTTTGGGTGGGTAAAATAAAACGCGGCCCCTTCACCCTCGCGACTCTCTAACCTGATCTGTCCGCCGTGATCTTCTACGATACGACTTACTATAGCCAGACCTATACCACTTTTAGTAGAGTCGGCATCGAGCTTTTGGAATACTTGAAATACTTTTTCCTGATGTGCCTTAGCGATACCCGGACCGTTGTCTTTGACATAGAACTCATAATGAGATCCTAGATCTTTATATCCGACCTCCAGACAATCTCCAGAGCGTTTTAGCGCCGTCAAAGCGTTATCCATCAAATTCTGAAAGACTTGACTCATGCGTAAGCGATCTGCACGTACTTGGGGCATCTCGTGAATGACAATTTGAACACCCAAAGGTACTAGCAGCATGCTTTTTACCTCATCGATGAGTTTGTTGAGATCTGTTTTCACCAAACTCTCCTGTAATTCTCGCAAATTGGAGTATCGCAAAATACCGGAGATCAAACTGTCCATTTTTTCCAAACTTGAGTAAATGTAAGGCATATGGGTAGCCGCTTTTTTGGGCTCATCGCTGTCTAAGTCTTCTTCTATCCACTGCACTAAGCTGTGAATATTACGCAAGGGTGATTTCAGATCATGAGATACAATATGAGCATAATCATTAAGATCGTTATTATTTCGTTCTAATCTTTTTGTTAAGAGTTTTTGTTCTTCGTAATCGGCAGAAGCTTTTAGGGAAACTCCAAATTTACGGATAATAGGATCCAACTGCCTTAACTCTACTGAACTCCAAGGCTCATTTCTGGGGCTATGAACCGATAAAATACTATCATTTGTAATCGGAAACACAATTATAAAGCCCCCAGAAACAGGAACTGGACATATATCTTTAACTCTTTTATTTACCGAAACGCAGACGGGTTTATTCTCGTTTAATAAACCGTGTATAAAATCCATATCAACTTCTTCCTTGGGTCTATAAGGCCCAGGTATAGCATATCGCAATCTTAATCTGTTATTGTGTAGCTGTACTATCCACCCTGCTTTGAGCATCTTGCGGCTTAAAAACACTTTCATAAAATGGTCGCAATTGTCCCGGTAATTCAAAGATTTCCCAATTGCCATAGACAATTCATAAAGACTAAAAATTGTTTGTAGAGTTCCTCCAGACATCGCTATTCAAATAGTCCCACTACAGTGGTCTTATTAAAAAATTCCAAAAAGCCTTCGCCAAATGAAGAAATTTCTCCTAAACTAAGCGCACCACGAATGGTAGGATCAATTTCTTTATTTCTTAAAGCGATAGAAACTGCTTTTGCTTCGCGCTCAAAGTCATCACCCAAAAAAAGTACTCGCGATATACAATCAATTATAATAGCCGCGGTAGGCTTTCCGGCTTGATCTGCAGCTTCTGCTGCGGCTTGTCCAGCTGCTATGATAAGCGGGTCAATCTTTCCCTTTAAAACATTTAAAAAGGTGTTTTCAGCAACTTCACCTACACAAATCAAATGGCCTTGCTCATTTACCGCGATCGGATCGCGAACAATACATTCAGAGCCTTCACGTACCATCCCAAAAGGGTATCCTTTGGCAATATCAAAAAATGCTTGACTGTCAAAACTCGCTCCAGAATCGGCCTCTACAAGCTCCCTGTAAACCTCAAAGGCAGGTTTCCAATTGATCTCTTCGACTATATTGGCATTGGTCTTGGTAGCAATAAAAGGACCCCCCAGCTTTTCCCAACCGTGCTTCACTCCCAAATGCGTGGTCTGGTTCAGCAAACAATAAACAGCGGCATCTTCTAAGAAACCTTCACGACTAAAGATACAGGGCGCTTGTTGTAAACTCAGACTGCCAGCTCCTCCTCCAAAATAGCGGATTTCACTTCCATAGCTGCGATAAAGCTCAGAAAGGAATCCGGAGATACCAGAAGCCAGACCATCTACCAAGGCAAATACACAATAATCACTACCCAAGACTTCAGGATGCTTTTCAAGGGCATAACTTACGTCCGCCAAACCACGGACCGTGTGAATTTTCTGTAGCCCCTTGAGCTGAGTCACTATAACACCTAGATTTAGTAACTTATCGTCAAAGATTAGTTTTGGAAAGATCCCACCAATATACTGACAGGTTGTTTCGTTAAGCGCAGTCATTAACTGAGCAACATCTAAGGGCGTGTTTTCGGCCACCATGACTACAAACAATGTATCTGGAGCTGCATTTTGTTGCATCGCTTGAGCGATCTCGCGGGGATTTGGATTCTCGAATATCATTTTTTCTTGCTTAGGGTAAAGTAAAAAGTCGTGCCTTCGCCTGGGGTACTTTCTAACCAGACTTCTCCATCGTAAAATTCCACTACCTTTTTAACCAAGGCCAGTCCTAATCCGTTGGATTCACCGTCTGGATTTAGGGATTGAAATATCTTAAATATCTTCTCGTGGTATTCCGGAGGAATTCCCTGTCCATTATCGGTCACACTGAATTGGTAAAAGGTTTCTTTATCTTCGGAGCAGATCCTTACAAAACCTTTCTCCTTATCGTTGTATTTAATTGCATTCACCATCAAGTTTTGAAACAGTTGTTGCAACATTACCCGACTGGCCAAAACCACTGGAAGCCGCTTCGGAATTTGAACTTCTATGCGACTCGGAATATATATTGTTTTGACAATATCACAGACTAGTTCTCCTGTGTCCACAACAGAAAAATCTTCGTCGCTTTGATCTATAGCTGCATATTTAAGAACATTAGAAATTAATTTTTCCATTTTATCTATAGTACTTTCTAAAAGATCAAAATGTTCTTTTGACTTAGTGTTCAAAGTATCGAAGTTGTCTTCTCGTATCCAAGCCGTAAGTGCATTTATACTTCGCAATGGAGACTTCAAGTCATGAGATACTACATGAGCATATTCACTGAGTTCGTTGTTAGACCTTTCAAGTTGTCGCAACAATTTTACATTGCGCATTTCACTTTTTTTGCGTGCTTCAAAATCTAAAGCCGAATTCAATTGCAATGCAACCAAATTAGAAACAGTATTTAATGTTCCCAATTGGAATTCGGTAAAATAATTTTTCGACTGATGTTCAGCATCAATAACTCCAACTAATTCACCATTCAATAGTATAGGAACCGTAATTTCAGATAGCCTAATCGCATCATCAACTATATATCTGTTATCTGCGGTGGTATCAGGTATAATTTCCCCGATGCCCGATTTTGCAACCGTTCCAACAATACCCTTACCAAGAGGAATTTCTATTGGATTTACTATAGTTCCATAGTCATTCAATTTTGCGCCAACAGCTGAAATTTGTTGCAAAGCATTCATCTCCGGACGCTTAATGTACACTATACAATCGTTTGTGCCCAAAAAGTCAGCAACCCTTTTTGCGATTGCTGTACCTATTTCAATGAGATTAACTTTTCCTAATATACATTGAGAAACTTCAGAAATAAAAGACAAAGCATTGGTTTCGTTGAGCTGCTCTGTTATGTCTCTTACAATACCTTGAGCAGCTATGGGTCGCTTTTTATTGTCTAGTACTACCGAGGCATTGATCTGTACCCATCGGACACCTTGATGACGGGTTAACACGCGAGCCTGATAATTGGTAAAATATCCTTTCTCTGTTAGCACTTGAAAGGACTCCATAGCGTAGACAAAATCTTCTGGATAGATCAATGAGGTAACATTGACCTTTTCCTGCTCATAATCAAAGCCGAAGAGTTTGGTCGCTGCCTCGTTCATTCGCAAGATGTTCCCACCTAAGTCCATCACCACGTAGGCATCGACTATATTCTCGAAAATTCCTTGGAGCTGGGAATCTCTTTCGCCCAGAAGCACCTCCAGTTTTTCATTGGCCTCGTGCAATTGCTCCGTGCGCTGATAGAGCTCAGCGGCTTTGTCCTCCAGGATCTTTTCTGCCTGTTTCCTGGCAGCTTTCTCCCGTTCGAGTTTTCTTAGAAGGAGTCTATGCTCGTTGTTATCCATTACTGGAAATTACGAATTTAACCTCAGATCCGTCTTCTTTAAGCATGTCCATGGTTATAGTCGCTTCTTGGTTGAAGTGTTTAAAGGTTTGTTCCATCAATCCCAAACCAAAATTATACATCGATCTAGAAGAGCTGTAAACCATTACAAGGTGGTTCGCACTTTGTTCTTGGATGTCAAAAGTAGGGAGCTGAGCGTCCGGGTAGATCTTTCTCACTTCCACGTGAATGTGATTCTCGATAGAAGCAAGCATTTCGATAGGATCCTTGTACAATTCCAAAAAAGAAGGGTATTCTCTTTTAATGACCTGAAAGAAATGCTCTGCAAAAACGCGCTGCAAGGTGCCGACATCTATTCCTGTCTTTGCACTGAGATGCATTAAAAGCTGTAGCATCTCTCCAAAATCGTAAGTTCCAACAGCGGTGTAAACCCCACCTGAAGGTAAATCTGACTGATCGATGATATAGTCTACGGTCTCTAGGCCAAACTTTTCTTCGACCAATTCTATAAGTTCTGTAAATATAATTCCTTTCATGGATGATGTGTTACGTCAAAACAGGTTTTGTGAGTTCGTTATTTTCCCAATAGGCCAAAACAGCGCCCATTCGGTTTACATAGTCTTGGTATTGCAAGGGCTTTAATATGTATCCGGCAACGCCAATCTCATAGCAGGCAAAAAGGTCTTTTTTGTTACTCGAAGTAGTTAGTACAACTGTCGGTAAGAATTTAAGGCGATCGTCTTTCTTTAGGATCGCCAAAAATTCCAGACCATTCAATCGCGGCATATTGAGGTCTAGAAATACGAGATCTGGTAAACGGCGGGCATCTTTTAAATACTCTAAAGCGTCCTCGCCGTTGTTTACGGGGATCACCTTGTGCTGGGTGCTGAGTTTTTTAAAAGCCCTTTCTAGCTTCATGATCTCTATTTGATCATCTTCTAGTAATAGGATTTCTAATGTTTTCATAGGGGTATCATGGATATGCAAAAGTGTTAAATAATACAAATTTTGCCGTTTAAGTTTCGACGAATACGCCGTTTAGTGCCGACAGGTGGTAATTTGGGTACGATTAGTGGAAAAATCGGCCCGTTGAAAAACTACAGTTTACGTAACTTTATTTCGGCTAAAATAAGAAGCTATGACCCAAACTGCAAATGCAGCTATCCTTAAGGAAATAAAGGCCCATTATGGCCTGGATGGAACCTTAGACTTGCTCTACGGAGAATACACTCAGAATTATCATTTTAAAACCAGTAATGCGCAAGACTTTTTAGTTAAGCTCGGACCCGAAAATGCAGCTCAGGATACAGCCAAATTTGAGCAAGAGCTGCTCTTGTATCTCACCCAAAAGCACAGCGGAATAAAAGTTCCGGTTCCAATAGAAACTAAGACAGGCGAATCTCATTGTACCATCGCCCTTAACAGTGGCCAACACTCCTTACGCATTATTAGCTGGATTCCTGGAAAGTTATGGTCTGCCGTAAATCCGCATACAAAACAACTCAGATACGAACTTGGAAAAGCGAGCGGCGGACTTTTAGAGGCGCTACAAAGTTTTAATGCGGATGCTTGCAGTCTGAATCCGAAGTGGGAACTCAATAAGGCTGACTGGTGCCAAGACGAACTCCACAACTTCAATACTGCCGAAAGGCAATTGTTGGCATTTTTCTTAGATCGATATAAAGCCGACAAGGCTGCATATCAAAAACTGAGAAAACAATGGATTCACAACGACTTGAACGACAATAACATTCTGGTCGATATCAAAAAAGAACAGATAAACGGACTAATAGATTTTGGCGATGCGAGCTACGGGCAGACCATTAACGAAATTGCTGTGTGTAGTGCTTATCTTATCAGTGGATTCCCTGATCCTTTAGATACCCTCAACCCTTTTTTACAAGGAGTGCATGAGGTATTCCCACTGCAAGAAGAGGAATTGCAACACCTCTACACCTTGATCGGTATGCGTTTGGTTCTGAGTGCAGTGCATGGCAAAATAAATGCCTTGGCAGAACCTGACAATCAATACCTACAAATAAGTCAAAAGGCCGTATGGGAAAATCTAAAACTTTGGAGCGCCATCCATCCGAGATTTGCGCATTACAGTTTCAGAAAGGCCTGCGGGTATGATGCCCACCCACAAACTCAGGCCTTTAAGACCTGGGCGAATCAGCAGCAAAGAAGCTTCGACGAAATATTTCCAACAACAAGCTTTAAAGCAGCACAGCACCTAGACCTCAGCGTTTCTAGTTTGTGGATAGGTACTCAAGAATTATTCAACGATCTGGAATTGTTTGAGTTTAAGATCGATAGATTACAGGCTAAAAATCCAGATAAGATCATTGCCGGAGGCTATCAAGAACCGCGCCCCCTTTATACCGATCCTGCCTACGATACGGTGGGCAACTACGGCGCACAAAGTAGAACCGTACATCTGGGTGTTGATTTTTGGCTGCCCGCTAATACCCCTGTACACAGTTTACATGCAGGAGAAGTTGTGATCGCTGTCAATGACCAAGGCAACAAAGAATACGGCGGCTTAGTGGTCCTAAAACACAAGGAAGAAGATCTGGAATTTTACACGCTCTACGGACACTTGATTCCAGAGACTGCCTTAGCACATCAAGTGGGGGACACCATAGCCGCAGGTGGTTTAGTGGGTATGCTTGGAGCCGCTCACGAAAATGGCAGTTGGTCTCCTCATTTGCATTATCAATTTATGTTAGACCTTTTAGATTATACCGATGATTTTCCTGGGGTCTGTTATGCACATCAGCGCGGAATATGGCGTGACCTCTGTCCAGATCCGAATCTGTTTTTCAAAGATCCCGAACTGAATGGTGATGAAAAGAACCAATCCGATGAACTGCTAAAAAAACGCAAAGAGGTATTGGGCTATAGCATGAGTTTGTCTTATGACAGCCCCTTGCATATAGTTCGCGGACAGGGCGTTTATTTGGTAGATTCCTGGGGACGCAAATACATAGACACCGTAAACAATGTTGCTCATGTTGGGCACGAACATCCGCAGGTAGTGGAGGCTGCTCAAAAACAAATGGCAGCCTTGAATACCAACACCCGCTATTTGCATAAGAATGTGATCAAGTTTGCAGAAGACCTCTTAAAGACCTTTCCTAAGGAGCTTTGTGTAGTGCATTTTGTGAATTCGGGCAGTGAGGCCAATGAGCTTGCTGTTCGAATGACAGAAGCGGTGACAGGGTCTAGACATATGCTGGTATCAGAAAGCGGATACCACGGCAACACCAGAACCTGTGTGGATCTGAGTCACTATAAATTCGCGCGAAAAGGAGGTTATGAGCCTCCGGCTACTACCCACGTTTTTCCAATTCCTGATGCCTTTAGAGGCAATCACCGCGGAGCCGAAGCAGGCTTAGCCTATGCAGAGGATCTGGGGCGAAAAATTGAGGTCATTGAAAGTCAAGGAATAAGACTTGGAGGACTGCTCTTGGAATCTGTACTTAGTTGTGGCGGGCAAATACCACTACCTCCTAACTTTTTAAAAGCAGCTTACAAAGAGGTAAGAGCTGCCGGTGGCCTCTGTATAGCAGACGAGGTGCAAGTGGGTATGGGTCGCTTGGGAGACAGCTTCTGGGGGTTTCAGCAATACGATGTGGTTCCAGACATAGTGACCATAGGCAAACCATTAGGCAATGGGCACCCCGTAGCCGCGGTAGTTTGTACTGCGGAGGTGGCATCAGCTTTTAACAACGGCATGGAATATTTCAACACCTTTGGCGGAAACCCGGTGTCTGCCGCCATTGGATCTGCAGTCTTGGCCGTTATTGAGCAAGAAGATCTCATGCAAAACGCCCAAAGTGTTGGCGATCAACTCCTCAGCGGACTAAGAGCCTTGCAAAAAGAGTATCCTATCATTGCAGATGTTCGGGGCAAAGGCTTCTTTTTAGGCTTTGAACTGTGCGACTCCAACTTAAAACCCCTTACAGCACAGGCCAAATACCTGGCCAACCGCATGAAGTATTACGGTTTTTTAATGTCTGTAGACGGCCCGGACGACAACGTGGTCAAGATAAAACCACCCATGGTATTTAGCCCGCACAATGCAGAGCAATTGCTACACTATCTAGAAAAAATCCTCAATGAAGATCCAATGTACCCTTAGTATCACCTTGAGCCGCTTGTAAAATACTTATACGCTTTAAATTTTCTTTTAAAACGGTTTGCGACGGTGCAATAAGATCATGCATAGCGCAGGGATTTTCGTAATCACATTGGTGCAGACCTAGTACGCAGCTTCCAAAGGTATCTCTGCCTTCTACTATGAGAATAACCCGATACACTGAATTTTGCTTTTGTTTGTGACTCAGATAAAAACCTCCGTTAGGTCCTTTTATTCCACTAACCAGATTAGAATGTGCAAGCTGCTGCAATATTTTAGATAGAAATGCTTTCGGCACATCAATCTCCTTTGCCAGATTAGACGCTAGTATTTTGTTCTGCTTGTCGCTATTGGCAGCCAGATGAATTAGCGCTTTTACGGCATATTGAGCGGATTTAGACAACATATATTCTTCTTCTTTTTTTGCATTAAAAGATAAAAATATCCTTTTATCCTTTTTTATGACAATTGTCATATTTTAACTACTTAGGCCAATCTACTTTTGAATCAAAATCAACAACTATGAGAATTTCAAAAGTCTTCATTTCATGTCTCTTAGCTTCTTTTTTGATTGGATGTGGCGAGACAGAAGAAAAAAAAGAATCCAATCAAATCAAAATTGGAGGCAATAAAACCGAAACTCCTAAACAACAACCACAAACCTCTGCAATTTCTGCCGAGAAAACAATAGATCTTAATAATAAAGGAGTCGGCCCGATAAAATCACTTACCCTCAGTGAGACCATAGATCAAAACATGGTTGCCAAAGGTGCAGAGGTATTTAAATACAAGTGTACCGCTTGTCATAAGATAGGCAGTAAATTCATTGGCCCAGCTCCAAATGGCATTTTAAAGAGACGGTCACCTGAATGGGTTATGAACATGATTCTGGACCCAGAGGGTATGGTAAATAATGACCCATTAGCCAAGCAACTTCTTCTTGAGTACAACGGCTCCCCTATGGCAAATCAAAACTTGACAGAGGATGAAGCCAGATCCATACTAGAATATTTCAGAACACTTCAATAGCTAAAACATCAAAAAACAACAACAATGAAACTAATGCGCAACTTATTGTTCGTCTTGTGGATCTTTCCTTTACTGATGGCCTGCAACAACAGATCAGCGGAAAGCAACGCCCAGGATGACAAGACAACAACAGAAACGACAGACCAGAACCGCACAGGACAAGCTTTTATTGAAGACGATGAGTCCAAACCTACTGTCCTAGACATAGCCATCGGCTCCAAAGACCACACTACGCTCGTAGCCGGGGTGCAAGCCGCACAATTGGAGAATGCCTTGGTAAACGCAGGTCCTTTGATGGTATTTGCTCCTACCAATGACGCCTTTGCTGCATTGCCCGAAGGCACTTTAGACAACTTGCTTAAACCAGAGAATAAAGACCAATTGGCTTTTATTTTAAAGCATCACGTCACTCCAGGTAATTACACAAAAGAATTTCTGAAAAAATTTAAGAAGCTTGGTCAGGCCAGCAATCTCAATATCACCGTAGAAGTAAAGGGTGATGATGTCTATGTAGGCGGCGCAAAAATTCTGGCAAGTGTACCAGCAGGTAACGGCATTGTACATGTTGTTGATAAAGTGATTATCCCAGAACAGAATTAACACTAAAAACAAAACCAATGAGATCATTAATTAAAGGATTAGCAGCTACTTGCTTAGCTGCAATCATCTTAACAGCTTGCAACAATCAGAGCTCAAGTAAAAATGGAGCGTTATCATCTAGTGCAGCAGAGAAAGTATATGTCGCTCCCGGTGAGCAAGATGACTTTTATGCATTCCTCTCTGGCGGATATAGTGGAAACCTAACCGTTTATGGTTTGCCTTCAGGACGCATGTTCAAGGAAATACCAGTGTTTTCACAATTCCCCACATCAGGTTATGGTTACACCGAAGAAACCAAACCGATGTTAAATACATCCTTTGGATTTGTTCCTTGGGATGACCTACACCACCCTGACATTTCTCAAACAAATGGTGAGTTAGATGGTCGATGGATCTTCGTTAACGGAAACAATACTCCGAGGATTGCGCGAATTGACCTCACAACTTTTGAAACAGTAGAGATCATTGAGGTACCTAACTGTGCGGGCAATCACAGCTCATCATATGTAACAGAGAATACAGAATACGTCGTTGCGGGAACGCGCTTTGCCGTACCTGTTCCGCAAAGAGATATGGCGATCAAGGATAAGAAAGGAAACTTTAAGGGAGCTTTGACCTTTTATAAGGTTGACCCAGAAACAGGACACATGAATCTGGCCTTCCAAGTGTTGATGCCCGGCTTTGATTACGACAAGGCTCACCCTGGTAGAGGGAACTCTCATGGCTGGTTCTTCTTTACTACCTACAATACAGAAGAAGCAAGTACCTTAATGGAGGTAAACGCTTCTCAAAATGACAAGGATTTTATCGCTGCGTTAAACTGGCAAAAAATAGAGGCATATGTCAATGCTGGTGGTGGAACAAAAATGCCAACTAGTTATATGCATAATGTATATGATGAGACTAAGCATATGGCAACTTCGACCACAATTACTGAAGTCCTAACGGTTGATCCTACCGAGGTGCCTGGAGCAGTGTATTTTTTACCTACTCCGAAATCACCTCACGGATGTGATGTGGACCCAACAGGTGAATATATTGTTGGAAGCGGTAAACTATCTGCGGATGTTACAGTGCACTCTTTTACCAAGATGATGTCGGCAATTGAGAATGAAAAATTCAGCGGAAACGCTTACGGGATTCCTATCCTTGATTATGAAGCAATTTTAGGCGGAAGTGTAAAAAGCGGCGGACTAGGACCATTACATACCGAGTTTGATGCAGAAGGAAATGCTTACACCACCTTCTTTATCTCATCCGAAGTAGTAAAATGGAAACTAGGTACATGGGAAGTAGTTGATCGCAAACCGACTTTCTATTCAGTAGGTCACTTGATGATTCCTGGTGGTAATTCTAGAAAACCCTTTGGAAAGTATGTTGTTGCGATGAACAAAATCACCAAAGATCGGTATCTGCCAACTGGACCAGAACTGGAACACTCTGCACAGCTATATGACATTTCCGGAGATAAGATGCAACTTTTATCTGACTTTCCGACTCATGGTGAACCGCATTATGCAGCAGGATGTCCCGCTGAATTACTCAAAGGAAATTCCAAAAAGATTTACAAGCTGGAGGATAACAAACACCCCTACGCTGTAATGTCGCCTGCAGATACTCGAGTAGAACGAAACGGCAACGAAGTACATGTTTATATGTCAATGATTCGCAGCCACTTTACTCCTGATAATATCGAAGGAATAAAGGTTGGTGATAAGGTTTATTTTCACATCACTAACCACGAACAAGACTTTGACGTACCTCACGGGTTTGCAATGATTGGTGCTAATACATCGGAAGTCTTAATTATGCCTGGACAAACCAAGACAATTGTATGGCAACCCAAGAAGCCAGGTGTATGGCCATTCTATTGCACTGACTTTTGCTCGGCATTACACCAAGAAATGCAAGGTTATGTGCGAGTCTCTCCAGCCAGTTCAAACATTGATTTATCCTGGTCCTTAGGAGAAGACTGATAGGTAAGACCAAAGCAAATTTAGATTAGTGCTTATTACTTATCCTTAATTAGACGGGAGCGTCATTTCAGCGCTTCCGTCTTACAATAAGATTATGAAAAAATCACGATTCACCATGTTATTGGCAGTACTTCTGCCCCTGCTACTATTTGTATTCCCTTTGTGGAAAATCACCTTAGAAGCCCCTCAGTATCCTACTCCCTTAGGGATGTATATTCATATCAATGATTTTTCTGACGCCAATCCACACGATATTAAAAATATCAATATTATGAATCACTACGTGGGGATGAAGTATATCCCAGATGCCATTCCGGAGTTCAAAATCTTCCCTGCGGTTATCTTAGTATCATCCGCACTTGGATTACTATTGGTGTTGTGGGGGAGACATAAATGGTATCTGGTTTGGTTTTCAATAATGGTTCTGTTGAGCATAGCCGGAGTATATGATTTTTATCTCTGGGAATACGATTACGGCCATAATTTGGACCCAAAGGCAATTATGAAATTCACCAATCCTGATGGCAGTGTTATGGGTTTCCAACCTCCGTTGTTCGGATCTAAAGATATTCTAAATTTTACAGCTCACTCTTATCCTCAGTTGGGGGCATATTTTCTCGCATTGGGAATTGCACTCGCCGGCTTAGCTTTTTGGTTTGGCAAGAGAGAAAACAAAAAATCTATCTGAATGAAAACTGTCATAATCCTCTTGAGCGGAATAATCTTGTTAGCCTGTAATCCTTCAGTAAGATCCATCGATTATGGTATCGATAGCTGTCACTACTGCAAAATGAATATAGCTGACCCTAGATTTGCAGCGCAGCTTGTAACTGAGAAGGGGAAAATTTTCACTTACGACGCCATAGAATGTATGGTCAATGACCTAGCCGATTCCAGAGAGTCTCACGCAGCCCTTGTGGTAATGGACTACAACAATCCCAATCAGTGGATTAATGCTTCAGAAGGGCATTATGTAATAAACAACAAGATTCAAAGTCCTATGGGTGCACATTTGGCTTGTTTTTCTTCTAAGGCCGACGCATATACTACACTAGATATTCCGCAAGATTCCATTTTGGACTGGAATACGCTTGTAACCAAACGTTTTACTTTAGAAGGCCTGTAAAGTGAAAAAAACAGCTGCTCATTTTTTAGGGATCCTAAGCGTAATGATCATCTTGATTAGCTGGCCACTAAAAGTTAGTGGACAAATAATTAATCTAAATACTCGTATGGAATATCAAACCATACAAAATGCTATAAATGGTGCAGGCCCACACGAGTCTCTTCTAGTCAAAAATGGCACATACAAAGAATATGACATTACCGTAGACAAACCCTTGTGTATCATGGGCGAATCAGAGGCTGTAATTGACGTTGCAGAAAAAGGATACGGTTTTAAAGTCGTCGCAGACAGTGTAAGCTTGCAGGGCTTAACTATACAGAATACCGGTCAAAGCTACACCAAAGACTTTGCTGCCATTTATATATCGAGAAGCTCTGATTTTGAATTACAGAACAACCAACTGCAAAATGTAACTTTTGGAATGCTGATTGAAAAATCAAAAAATGGCACAGTATCCGGAAATTTGATCTATGGCACCCAAAAAGATGAGGCCGCGGCAGGAAACGGTATACATCTTTGGGACTGCTCCAAAGTGTTGGTTTCTAACAACGAGGTGTTCAATCTAAGAGATGGTATTTATTTTGAATTTGTGAAACAAAGTGTTGTACAAGGAAACAGTAGTCATGATAATATAAGATATGGCCTACATTTTATGTTCTCTAACCATAACGAATATCATTACAATACCTTTACCAACAATGGGGCTGGAGTTGCCGTTATGTTCTCTAAATTCATTACCATTAGTCACAATACTTTTAATCTGAATTGGGGAACAGCTGCTTACGGTTTGTTATTGAAAGAGATTTATGACACCACCATTACTTATAATAAATTTGTTGAAAACACTGTCGGAATAAATGTAGAAGGCTCAACACGAATCGATTATCACCACAATAACTTCATTAAAAATGGTTGGGCGGTAAAAGTACGAGGGGCTTGCTACAACAACAGTTTCAGATTCAATAACTTCAAATTCAACTCTTTCGATGTTTCGTACAATTCTAATATGAATGACAACAGTTTTAATCAAAACTACTGGAGCAATTACAACGGTTATGATTTAAACAGAGATGGGCTAGGTGATGTCCCATATCGCCCGGTTAAATTGTTTTCTTACGTAGTAAATGAAACGCCCGAAACAATAGTGCTATTAAGAAGTTTATTTGTGGATATTATCGACTTTTCAGAAAAGGTTTCGCCGGTTTTCACACCAGAAGAACTCATAGACGAACAACCTCTAATAAAAGCGCTTGACCTATGATTCAAATTCAAAACTTAAATAAACGTTTCGGAAAAAATCAAGTCCTGCTTGATCTAAATTTACAATTGGAACAAGGTGGTATCACCGCCATTTTGGGTCCAAATGGTTCTGGAAAGACAACCTTGATTAAAAGCATATTGGGGATGGTACAACCAAATTCTGGAGAGATCATTATAAACGATAAGTCCATCTCTAGGGCCTTTATTTATAGAAAGCAAATTGACTATTTACCACAGCTAGCGAATTTTCCAAATAACCTCAGGCTGCGTGAAATGTTGCACATGATAAAAGATCTGCGAAATGAGCCCATTTACAGAGACGCAGAACTGATTAAATTATTTCAACTTGAACCACACCTCAATAAAAAGCTCGGTCAACTATCCGGAGGGACTCGTCAAAAGGTGAATCTCACTTTGTCTTTTATGTCAGACAGTCCTTTGATTATTCTCGATGAACCAACATCGGGGCTTGATCCTGTCTCCCTGATAAAATTAAAAGAACTCCTCATTTCAGAAAAGAGGGCTGGAAAAACCATATTACTTTCATCCCACATTACCAGCTTTGTAGAAGAAATGGCCGATCAAATCGTATTTCTCCTTGAGGGGAAAATTTACTTTAAAGGTACCATTGAACAGCTAAAAACCGAGAGTAACACAACTAATTTCGAGCAAGCAATAGCTTGGGTCTTAAACCAACAAAATGTTTAAAATTATAAAGTATAGTTTTTTCGATCTGATGCGTAGCCGATGGAGTTACGCATATTTGGCGTTCTATTTTTTACTTGCTATAGTTTTACTTTTTCTGAATAACGATTTGTCAAAAGCGGTTATCACTTTAATGAATGTGATTACCGTTCTGGTACCCCTAATCGGAACTGTGTTTGGAATTATGTATTACTATGACTCCAAAGAATTTACCCAATTGCTACTCGCACAACCCATAAAGCGTTCTAGTATCTTTTTGGGTCAGTATTTTGGCGTGGCAGTCTCGTTGTCTATGAGCCTGTTGATTGGCCTTGGAATTCCATTTGTCATTTACGGCCTATTTAGCTCTTCAGTGATTTGGGATTTCAGCTTACTACTCGTTACTGGAGTGTTCTTGACATTCATCTTTACAGCAATTTCATTTTACATCGGACTCTGCAACGAAAATAAGATCAAAGGCTTTGGCTATGCTATTGTTATTTGGCTGTTCTTGGCTGTGATTTTTGACGGCATACTGCTATTACTTATGGTCTATTTCAACGATTATCCTTTGGACAAATTTGCGCTTGGAGCCTCAATGTTAAATCCTATTGATTTGTCTCGAATACTCATCCTTCTGAAATTAGATATTTCAGCACTTCTGGGCTACACAGGGGCTGTTTTTCAAAAATTCTTCGGAACCAGATTAGGGCTATTTGTAGCACTCAGCATGCTATCTTTCTGGGTTGCAGTTCCAGCCTTACTAATACAACGAAAGTCTCTCCGAAGAGATTTTTAATCTAGTAGTTTTCGTAAATTGAGTCTTCATTTTTAAGCCTATCCATTATGAATAGAAGATTGTTTTTGTGCTGTTTTTATTTCTTTATTACAGGTATCAGTTTGGCTCAGTCAATTTTTGACAGAGACAAAGCAGCCATTATACAAGTCATGCAAGATCAATCTAAGGCATGGTCTGCCCACGACCTAGAGGGCTTTATGGCGGGATATTGGAAGAGTGATTCCTTGAAATTTTACGGCAGTGGCGGTTTGGTAAAAGGTTGGCAAGCCACCTTAGATCGCTATAAAAAGAGTTATCCTACTGCAGACCATTCAGGGACGCTTAAATTTACCATAGACGATGTGAGCCCTGCCGGAACTGATTCCTACACGGTTATGGGTCGTTATCATTTAACCCGCAAAGTGGGCGATGCCAATGGAGTGTTTTTGGTCGTATTTAGAAAGATCAACGGGCAATGGAAGATCGTTGCCGACATGTCCTGTTAGATGAAACCGCGCATTCGCAAAGCCACTTATAAGGATCTGGAAGTCTTGCAAACTTTCAAATTGGGTTTGATTGCTGCGGAGTTGCCCATGGACCCTACCATTCATCCAGAAACTACGAGCTATTACGAGTTCAAACCTTTAATTGACGGACCAAACTCAACCCTTTTAGTCGCAGAATTAGATGGCGAGATAGTCGCCTCTGGCTACGCCAAGATATTAGAAGACCGCAAGTATCTAAAACACACCCATTACGGTTATTTGGGTTTTATGTTCGTGCCGGAAAAGCACCGTGGCAACGGCTATAACGGTATGGTCACAGAGGCCTTAATTGCTTGGTGTAGAGCCCAAGGCTTAGCAGAAATTCGCCTAGATGTATATTCGGTTAACGCCGCAGCGATAAGGGCTTATGAAAAAGCTGGCTTCAAACCACATTTGCTCAATATGCGCTACGACCCTTAAAACTTCCTATCGGGATTAAAGGGCGTTAGATCCATAGAGGTCTTCTTGTCGGATATCAGTTCTGCAATCAGTTTCCCTGTGGCAGGCCCCATACTCCATCCCATCATGGCATGACCAGTAGCCAAGACCAAGTTTGAACATTTACCCGAACGGCCTATATATGCCATTCCATCTGGTGAGACAGGGCGCAATCCGCAGGCAGCTTCAGCCTTCTCCTCCTGATTCAAAGTAACTTCTGGATAATATTTCGTGGCCGCCTTGGCAATAGCCTCTACCCTTT
>JBGTUV010000002.1:0-33816 GCA_041938985.1 Candidatus Nitromaritima sp.
ACTTGTCCTCAATACGTTGCGATGCATAACTGCACATCGCCAATAATGGGCGCAAGGTACGCCTAATAAAATTATAAACAACGATTATTAAGCACTTATTTGAAAATAAATAATTCCAATAGCGAAAGAGCCCTCTAATTTTTATCAAGCATATTCTCGCCCGTCTGATCGTGAAAGAGGTCGTATTGTTGTAACTCCGGGTAATACTTTCGAAATTCGTCTATAAATCCATAGATATGAAAATGCTTCCTGTTGGTTCCAATAATTGCCCCGATTACGGTTCCACATAACCCAAAAAAGGTGCCTAAAACTACTGCCTTTTCTTCTTTGGTGAAACTAATAAACCCACTGTTATCATCGCCATCTATGTATCCTGCAATTGCACCCAAAGCTCCTCCGGCGGCAAGCCCTCTTAGGGCTCCACGGGTAACAGCCCCTTTTCTACTGAGCTTTATCTTGGCTATATCCGCAGCTGCTATGACAACCAAACCAACTTTTTCTAATCGTTTACTCGTATCAATTGTGACTCCATCATCGTCTACCTTTACAAGATAACCACGAACTCGAGTTCCGTCCATTTTTTTGACCACCACTTTATAGATGTTGAGCTTTTGTTGTTCTTGTCCGTAGGTAAAGCTGATGTTGAGCAGTAAAATCAGTAGTAAAAAAAACTTTGTCATTACATCTTGTTTTTGTTAGTGGATCTAAAGTAAGACCCCCTATAGAGATCGAATTCTCAAATAATGGCTACAAGATAAAATAGGACGTCCAGCGATAATTTCAGACTAGCTTGCACACACCTTTTTCAGGTATTCTGTAGGGGTAGTCGCCGTAAATTTCTTGAAGGCGGCATAAAAGGTTGAGCGGGAATTAAAACCGCACTCCAGGCCAATGGCTACCATGGTATAGTTGTTAAAATTTGGATCTGCAAGGAGCTTTTTAGCCTGTTCTACGCGCAGGGAATTGATATAGTCTGAAAAGCTAAAGCCGCTGTGATTATTTACCAATTTAGAAAGATGACTTGCACTTATGGAAAGGGTTTCTGCCAGAGAACTCATACTGAGTTCGGGTTCTAAATACTTCTTTTCTGAGACCACAAGGTCATGGACCTTTTTAAATTCTTCCCGATGCTTATCGTCTACATTGGAGGTCGCTATAGCTCCTATACCGATAAACTTGTTGCTGGTGGCAATGCGTTTGCGAAGCTGAATTCTGTCTTGTACAATATTGTACCGATACAAGCCCTGATAACCTATCCAATAAAGCAATACGGAGGTCCCTAAGCGCAATACACTGTATCCCCATTTGATGCCGAACATAAAATCCGCCATCTTGGCGAAAACCCAAAAGACCATCACCAATCCTCCCACCTTAAAGAAGAGTTTTAACCACTTAAGGTCGTCATAACTCAACATGGACTGATAGACATTCTCCCGTTTGAAAACCAATTCAATGGCCTTGTAAAAAATAGCGATGCTCAGGGCCAGATTAAAAATATCCTCTATCATCGTATACTGGCTAATCAGATCCGTGTCTTGACCAGGCACATTGTAATACACGTGATAGATCACCGCCGATCTGAGCAAGATCTCCGCCACAAACACCACTATGGCAAATTTCACAAAACCAATAATGGTCTTATCTACTTCTAAGAAGTGAATAATAAAGGCATAGAACATGGGCAGGATAAAGAAATACCATGGCACAAGCATATTCTTGATATAGAAGAGGTCCGAAGAATATCCAACCTCAATAAGCCATGCCTGCAGGTTATTCAATGAAATAAAGAGCACCACAAGATTGAGGTATAAAACCACAATGCTAAAGCGCTTTCTAAACAACAAAGTCACCAGGTTGAAGATAAAACCCTGAATCACTCCTGCAATCAGCAAAAAATTGACAATGGCATTAATGTCCATTTATAGTTAGTTGGTGATAAACTAAAAGTAGTAAAATTATGTGGCAAGATACTTTGGCCCAAGTGCAATGACCTTAAAAAAGGTGTCCTAAATGATCGTTGGACAGCCAGAGTAGTGTATTTCTCCATTACTTTTCTCTGATTCACAACCACACAACAACGACCAACTGCTGAACCGATCAGTTACGATAAATCAAAAAGCCCACCTAAAAAAGGTGGGCTCCTGCGCATGCAAATCCAATTTTCACTAATCCTATATACTAATCAAAAAACGAGATCACATGGCATGCGGGGATGAAATCTTTAAGAGGCTCTTTCGTCTATGATGTTGCCTTTGATCTTAGTCATGGCTTCACTTAGCTTGCCCACATTGAGAGGTTTGGTGATGTAGCCCTTACAAACGGGACTTTTAGCACTTCTGGCAATATCACGCGGGTCACTGGAAGAGGAAAGCATGATCACTTCTATATTGAACTGCTTAAATACCGCCATGCGTTCAAAAGCAGCAAGTACTTGCCAGCCGTCAACTTCTGGCATATTAATATCTAGAATCACCACTTCTGGAATCACGCAATATCCTCGTTTAAAGTATCTGTTTAGTTCTTTAAAATACTTGATACCACTTGCTCCGTTGCAGAAGTAGGTAGTAAGTATAGACGGATCATAAGACTTTAGCATGCGTTTACTCACAAAGCGGTCTACCTTATTATCGTCTATGAGTACGACATGTTTAACACTTCTCAAAATACTTACTGGGTTTTGGATTAGGAATGGTCACGCTCAAATAGGAGCTTTGGTCTTGGTTCATCTCAAACTGAAGTTTTCCGTCAAGAAGTGATGCAATATTGCGAATCAAATAGACGCAAAGTCCCGGTGTTGATTCATTGGCAGATGTATATTCTTGAAGTCCGTCTGTACAAAAGGGATCTTTCGGGTTAGAGATAGCTCCATTAAATGCAAGTGTGATTATTGACTCTTTGCTATTGGTTTTAATGCTGAGTTTCATTAGGTCGTTTTCTTGATCGTCGTCCGAACAGGAATACATTTGGACATAACGAACCATATTCTTAAGTAAAGAACCCAAGAGTTGCTCGTTAGAATAGAGAGTTGCTTCTAATTGAAGTTCCACATCTAGGTCGACCTTTTCAAAATAATCGGTCATTTGAAGCTTAGATACAGTACTGTGCAACATCCGATCTACATCTATAGGCTCAATATTTCTGTAAGCCTTGGCAATGATGGAGATCATGGCCAGATCCTCTAAGAGTTGTTTGCCACTGTTTAAACTGGATTCCAAGAGGTCTACCAGATCCGAAGCATCCAAGCTCAGATCTTTTTGTCTGAGTAGCTGCAACAAACCTTGGGCCGAACAATACGGAGCCTTGAGATCATGAGAACACTGAAAGGACAACAAGTCTAAGGCCTTAGCCTTATTAATGAGATCAACTTCTAGGGCTCGCCTACGTGATATATCTATCATAACAACGGTATAGACGAGCCCAGAGTTAGTATGCTGCGTGCGAAGTTCGAGTTCTAATGGGAACCGCGACCCATTTTTTTTCAATCCTGTGAACTCTTTAGTCTCGCTATGGTCTACCCCCATAGACACTTGCAGCATGTGGTCCAACTCTTGCGCTGAAGTTGATTTATTATTCGATGCTAAAAAATTGGCAAGTGGCTTCCCCATGACCTCGGCAGACTCAAATCCAAACTTGTGCATGGCACAAGTATTCCACTGCGCTATTCTTCCTTGGTCATTTAGGGATATGATCATTGCCACATTGCCAACTTCCAAGATACTCTTGCCATTGTCCATTTCCCACTCCATAATCCTTTACATCCTTTATTGGTCAAAAGTCTTGCTTCAATTCACTTTACAAACTGTTTGCAATACTCCAATGCTTCTTCTCGAGTACTACAGATCTTGTAAGGTGTTTTAGAATCGTAAATACGCTTAAAGGAGCGTATGGTCAATTTGGACCCGATTCTATTTGCCACAAATGCTTCTGCTACTCTTATCTTTTCGAGTTTCTTGCATTTGGCAAAATACTTGGCTGCAGCAATGGAATAACTACCTATGGCATCCGTAACATCTATTAGAAACGGTGTTGGTTTATTTTCGCAGAGCGCATGTATGGTATCAACGTAGCGTTCCATAGCGGCAAGAGGCATGGTATGACAGATATCCCTATTGTGAAATGTGATGAACAGGATATCTTGGTCACGCCAGAACTTTGCTTTCTCAAATACTACAGCTTGATTCATAGTTGCCTAGTTATGACTTCATTAAGGCCATAGTCGTACCAAAAAGCGCAAGGCGTGCCAAAAAAATATAAGTTATTCATTACTAGGGTTTTAATTTTGAAAAAAAATATTGCGCAAAAAAATTAGCCCACGGTTATCCGTGGGCTAATTTTTTCAACTTAAGGTTGCCACGGAATACCGTGGTTAAATGGGGCGTTGTATTTTTAGTTTTTTCATGCGATCTCGTAGCGTACTGGGTTTCAACCCCAGACGATGTGCGGCTCCCGTTTCACCATCGATCACCCACTGACAATGCTCCAATACTTTTATGATATGATCGCGCTGCACTTCATCTAGTGACAATGTTTGCTGCTGAATGGTTCTTTGCTGCGCTCCACCTACTGTTTGTCCAGGGGTCTCAAATTCCACAATTCTCAAAGTATCAGAATTACAAAGAATTACCGCTCGTTCAACAATGTTCTCCAGTTCACGAACATTACCCGGCCAGTCGTAGGATTTCATTTTACGCATGGTGGTGTCTGAGATGTACTGAATATTCTTTCGGTAGCTTTTACTGTATTTGTCTACAAAGTGCTCTACTAGAACAGGGATATCCTCCCGACGTTCACGCAAAGCGGGTACGTGTATTGGAAACACGTTTAACCTAAAGAACAGGTCTTCTCTAAATCGCTTTTTGGCCACCTCTTCTTTCAGATCTTTATTGGTGGCAGCTATTACCCTAACATCTACTTTTCGAACTTTAGGGTCGCCAATCATCTCAATTTCTCCTTCTTGCAAAAAACGTAAGAGTTTTGGCTGCATACTCAAAGGCAATTCGCCAATTTCATCTAAGAACAAACTTCCTCCATCGGCAAGCTCTACTTTACCAATCTTATCGGCAATGGCCCCCGTAAACGAGCCTTTTTTATGTCCGAAGAGCTCGCTTTCTATCAGTTCTTGTGGTATAGCCGCACAGTTCACTTTAATCAAAGGTTTATTTCGCCTATCGCTCAAGTTGTGGACTGCGCGAGCCAACAGTTCTTTTCCCGTTCCGGATTCACCTAAAAGTAACACCCCTGCAGGGGTAGGTGCCACCTGCTCCAAATCTGTCAAGACCTGACTGAATGCCGCACTTCCATAAACCATCTCCTCAAAATTAAAGACCATATCGAGCTCGTTTCTGAGGTATACGTTCTGGTCCTGCAACTGGTTCTTGAGCTTATTTAATTCCTTAAAGGCTTCTGACAATTCTTGGTTTACGGCCTGTAACTCTTTTTCTGCTTTTATGCGCTGCTGACTTTGGATGATCAATGACACCAAACTTGCAATGGAGGTCGCAAACTGCTCCTCTTCGGATTTCCACTGGCGAGCTTCTCCCACATGTTCAAAGCAAATAATCCCGTGGTCCTTCTTTAAACCTTGCACAAAAACATCCATCATGGATGTGATACTATTGGGTATTAAATAATCTGTGGCAAAACTGCGTGTGGCTGGATGAGTCTGTGCAGCACTTACGGCTATGGTCTTATTTTGAGACAGTGAGTGAAAATACTCCGGATGGTCAACTCTTGTGAGTATCATACCTTCTTCATGCTCGTCTTCAGAGCGTTTGTATAGATCTTCACAAACGATCATCGAAAAGTCATCGTCCAACTTCCATACGCTTACTCGCTCAACTTCCAATATTTCAGCAGCCAAGGAGGTTATGCGTTGCAGAGCTGTCATATAATCACTGCCAACTAAACCAGCTAGCTCAAGAATAGCTTGTTTCTTGCGATCGGATTGTTCTGCTAGCAAGGTCTTCTGCTCCATGAGTCGAACCTGATCTGAAATGTCTTGTATAGTGCAATAATGTGCTATGATATTGCCTTCTTTGTCTCTTATGACAGCACTTTGTGCAGAAATAGGAAACTTGACCCCATCTTTCTTTTGAAACTCGAAATACATCTGATCATCGGCCTTACCGGCAAGGACCTTATCCAAACAAGCGTTGAAAGCCTCTTTATTATCCTTGGGTAAGAAACCGAATGGCATCTGCATTCCGAGTAATTCAGATTCTGTAAAACCAAGCATCTCACAAAAGGCCGGGTTGACATCTATGATCTTAGAATTCAGATCCATTACCATGAGCCCTTCGTGCAAGGAATTTATCAGTGAACTAGAGAACTCGTTGGCCAATCTTAGTTTATTCTCATACTGATAGCGTTCCGTTATATCTGAAATGGTGCCAATATGCGTCGTGACCTCACCCCTCTCATTGCGCAGGTGGGTAACAGAGATCCAAACTGGGAAACGCTCCCCATTCTTACGCATAAAGATGAGTTGAAATTGTTCGTCCTTTCCAGTTTTTAATTGACTAAAGGCTTCTTTGATCTCGTCTATATGTTCGGGAGGCCAATACGAATATGGCGGCTTCATACCTACAATCTCGCTTCGCTCCAACCCCAACATTTCGCAAAAGGCAAAATTAGTTTCCAAAAACTCACCGGAAACATCGATAATTGCAAGACCCTCTTGCAGCCCTTGAATGACTCGATCACTGAATTCTTTTTGTTTTTCTAACAAGTTTTCGGAACGAGAAAGTTTACTGCGATCTCTAACAACACTGACGTTAGAAGAAACATTACCATTAGAATCGTATAAAACCGAAGTAGCTATGGAGACAGGGAAACGACTACCGTCTTTTCTAATAAAATTGGCGTCAAATGAGGACTGTGCAGAATCTTTGCCTGGCGCCCTCAGACTAATTAATTCCTCGAAGAACTCGCCCGCCCAATGATAAGGCGGCATTTGCCCCATAATTTCATGACGTTCGATTCCCGTCATCTCCAAATAAGCAGGATTAACATCGATACATTTTCCCTTGGGGTCTGTAATAACGATCCCATCGCTCATTCCGTGAATAAACTGCCCTTTAAGGTGTTGCTCCTTATTAAAGAGATCTATTATATCTTCAAGTGATCGCCTTTCTCTTACGGTTATGAGCACGTAGCCACGCGCAATGGCCTCACCTTTGTTCAACTCAGCAACCTGCCGCTCGCCATTGGCAGTAGTGAAGAATACCAACTTTGGGAAATTCCCAGTTTGTTGCGCCAATGAGCTACTGAATTGTTTGCGGTGTTTTTTATTTCTAAAGGTGTCGAGCAGTTTCCATTGCTCCTTAAGCAAGGCAGCAACTTTATGGCCGCTAAGAATCTCAAAAGCTTTGTTTGCAGCTAAGATCGCACCCGTTTTTAACTCTAGTACTAGCAGAGCTGACCCAGCAGTATTGAAATACTTCTCTTGCGACTTACTAAGAAAATAAGTCGTAGGAATTTGTTTGGTCTTTTCTTTTTGCCCCTTTGGCATAACAAACTAATTGCTAGCGCTGTAACAGCAATTAACGGCCAACAGTTTCTCTGTTCGCTTTGGTGTGGTTTTTCAGTTGGGTTTGCCCTGTTTTGCGGAAAGGGGGGATGTAATCAGGACAGGCCAAAGATAGTGCTTTTTACGAATTAACACCGAAAATCGGGCTCTTAGAAAAAATAAGCCCATCCTTTGCGATGGGCTTGTTTCAGCGTATTGGTCTTCTTTGTTCACTAATCTTAAAAACGTTTCCAAAAACGACCTGCTGGGCTGCGGGGATATGTCAATGAGTTTTAGCGAATTTAACTTTCCAAAACCCCGCATTAGAAACTACAATAAGGTCTGTTTAACCAGCCATAAAACCATTGCGTAAAATGGTTATAGCATTGGAGAGTTTTTCTATTGTCAAGGGTTTAACTATGTATCCCTTGCAAAACGGATTCACCTCACTACGCATGATATCTTCGTCATAATCTGAATTGGATAGAATGATGACATCGATCCGATGCATATGAAACAAGCGCAGGCGCTCAAATTCTTCCAACACTTCCCAACCATTCATATCTGGCATACTCAAATCTAGGATGACCAAATTTGGAATGGAGCGAAATTGGGGATTACTGTATTCGCTTAAACTGTTAAAGTAGGCCAAAGCACTACCACCGTTAGAAAAACAAGTGGTTTTAATACTCGGGTCAAAACACTTGATCAGATGCTTGCTTAAATAATGGGTTGTTCTGTTGTCGTCTATCAATACGATATGTTCTATGCTCCTCATAAGGTTTGTCTGGTTTTGGATTAGGAATACTAATTTGAATTTCAGAGCAATTAGTTTCTGTTGCTGTTATGGTTAATGAGCCATTTAAAAGCTCAAGAATTGAATTCATCAGATAATAACTCATATTGACCTGAGAGACATCTTCGCCTTGGTTCGGCCTAAAGACCTCTCCGTGTTCTTGCAATGTTAGATCGTGAATTAAATTATTAAATGTCATGGTGATCCGAGCTCCTTGCGCAGTTGTTTGTACTCCAATTTTCAGGTGTCGCTTATCGCGGATATCGTCTCCAAAAGTATATCGGTTCACATACCTCACAGCAGCGTTCAAGAGTCGTTCAATCAAGATCTTATTGGATCTAAAAGGATAAGCGGTATCGTAATCGAATTCCAACTTTAAATCTTTGAAAACGGGACAAGCCCCACAACCAATAGATAACTCCTCAAACATTTGGTCAAAATCTACGGTTTCGTCCAACTGATAGGTCTCCGTTAATATGGAGATCGTGGTTAGGTCCTCTAACAATTGTTTTCCGCCATTTAGGCTAGATTCCAACATGCCGATCAACTTGCTCGCTTCATGCCCTAAGGGTTCTTTTTTAATGAGCTTGATTAGTCCTTGCGCGAAAAAATAAGGCGCTTTTAAATTGTGATTACACTGGTATAAGAGTAGGTCTAGGGAGGTGGATTTTTTATGTAAATCAACTTCCAAGGCCCGTCTACGTGAAATATCTACCATCACAACGGTGTAAACGGGCCCGGAGATAGTATGCTGCGCGCGAAGTTCGAGTTCTAATGGGAACCGCGACCCATTTTTTTTCAATCCTGTGAACTCTTTAATCTCGCTATGGTCTACCCCCATAGACTTTTGCAGCATTTGCACTAACTCCTTCTCAGAAGTTGAATTCTTTTTCGTTTCTAAAAAATTGGCAAGTGGCTTTCCGATCGCTTCGGACCTAGTGTGTCCAAACTTGCGCGTAGCGCAGTCGTTCCATCTTGTAATTCTTCCCTGTTCGTCCAAAGACACCAGAACTACCACATTGCCAACTTCTAACAGACTTCTGTCACTGTAATCTTCTTGTCTCATAATCCATACCTCTTAAACATCGCAACAAAAAGTCTCGTTTAATAATTCGCCACATACTGATCGCAGAACTTTCTCGCTTCGAAGTACGAACTACAGATCTTATATGGAATGAGTGGATCGTAAATGCGCTTAAACGAACGCAAGGTTAAAATCGATCCTAACTCTTTAGCAACAAATACGTCTACCAAGCGCAATTTGTTCAGTCTAGAACAACTTGAAAAATACTTGGCAATAGCTATTGGAGCATTTCCTTTGGCGCGGGTCATATCAATCAAAAACGGGGTGTATTTATTATCGCACAAAAACTCAATAGCTCTAACATATTGTTCTAATTCATCGGGTGCAACATGATCAGAAACTTGACGCTCCGTAAAGGTGATCATCATAATTCCCTGTTCATGATTGAACTCGACTTGCTCGAAACTTATATGTTGTTTTAACGCACCCATAATGCTGAATATCCTTATGCCATAGCCGTGCCAAACTACTTTAAATAAGTACATTGAACTTTATAATATATTGGTTTTCAGTATTTTAAAAATTAAAAAAGAGGAAAAACCCTTAATCTGCAAGTAACGGTATTCCGTTGGGAAAAATGAACAAGAGAAACGAGTAACGGTATTCCGTTACTTTATGCCGGGCGTTGTATATCGAGTTTTTTCATGCGATCGCGCAAGGTACTCGGTTTCAATTGGAGTAACTTGGCTGCACCCTGTTCGCCATTGATCTTCCATTGGCATTGTTCAAGGGCTTTAAGAATATGTGCTCGCTGCGCTTCATCTAAAGACAAGCCTCCGCTGTGCTGGTTCAGGCTGCGTGTTTTATCCAAATTGTCTCCTGGAGTCTCGAACTCCGGAATTCGCAAGGTCTCTGAATTCGACAAGATCACAGCACGCTCCACAAGGTTCTCCAGCTCTCTAACATTACCTGGCCAAGCATACTCCTTGAGCTTACGCATGACTGAATCTGAAATGAATTGAATCTCTTTGTGGTATTTGGCACTGAACCTATCTACAAAGTGCTGTATAAGCACCGGAATATCATCGACGCGCTCTCTTAGCGGCGGCACTTGTATTGGGAATACATTGAGCCTAAAGAAAAGATCTTCTCTAAAGCGTTTTTTCTCAACTTCTTCCTTGAGATCTCTATTTGTGGCAGCTATGACTCGAACATCTACTTTTGTCGTCTTAGGGTCGCCGATCATTTCGAGTTCTCCTTCTTGGAGGAATCGCAAGAGCTTGGGCTGCATATCTAGTGGCAGCTCCCCTATTTCGTCTAAAAACAGTGTTCCGCCGTCTGCAAGTTGAACCTTACCTAGCTTATCGGCTATGGCTCCTGTAAACGATCCTTTCTTATGTCCGAAGAGCTCACTTTCAATGAGCTCTCTTGGAATGGCTCCGCAGTTTACCTTAATAAAAGGTTGCTCTCGCCTATTACTCAAATTGTGCACCGCGCGCGCCAAAAGTTCTTTACCAGTACCACTTTCACCCAATAAAAGCACTGAGGCCGTGGTTGGGGCCACTTGCTCCAAGTTTGTAAGTACATCGCTAAAACCAGCACTTGCGTAGACCATTTCTTCGAAATTAAAGGTCATGTCTAGCTCCTTTCGCAGATAAACGTTTTGATCTTCCAGCTGTGTTTTAAGATTATTGAGCTCCTTCACAGTCTGAGACAATTCTTTGTTAACTTCAAGGAGCTTTTTTTCGGCTTTCATGCGCTGTTCACTCTGAATGATCAAAGAGACCAAACTTGCTACCGAGGTCGCAAAATGTTCTTCTTCACTACCCCAAATACGCATGGGCCCAACATGTTCAAAAACTATGATGCCATTATCTTCATCGTGCCCTTGGATAAACACATCCATCCAAGAAGTAATGCCATTGGGTTCTAAATATACCTCACTGAAACTCTTGGTGAATTTATGCTCCCGAGCATTGGTCACTGCAATGGTCTTATGATGATTTAAGGAATCAAAATATTCCGGATGGTCTTTTGCTAGAAACACTGTCTGATTTGTGTGCTTTCCGGTTCGCTTATCGTAAAGGTCTTTGCATTTCATGCTAGACCAATCTTTGTTGAGCACCCAATAACTTACCCTATCCACTCCAAGTACTTCTGCAGTCAGAGAAGTAATGCGTTTTAAAGCATTTTCGTAGTTGCTCCCAACAAGTCCAGCTAATTCCAAAATTGCCTCTTTTTTTCTGATGGAATTCTCTGTGAGTCTGCGTTGGCTTTCAATGAGTCTCACCTGATCTGAAATATCTTGAATGGTACAGAAATGAGCAATTACCAATCCTTCTTTATCGCGAATGATCTGATTGTGGACAGAGACAGGGAATGTACTTCCGTCTTTTCTTTTGAACTCAGACTCAAAACCAGAAAACCCTCTTCCTTTTAAAACATTTTCTGCACAAGACTTGAATTCTTTAATTGCCTGTGGCGTTAAAAATCCGAATGGCAAAACAGCTCCTGCCAGCTCATCGGCATCATAGCCAACCATCCTGCAGAAGGCTGGATTAACATCGATAATAACCGATTCCATATCCATTACCAAAAGACCTTCGTGTAGTGAATTGATCAAAGATTCCGAAAACTCATTGGCCAGTTTGAGCTTGTTCTCAAATTCAAAACTGTCGGTGATATCAGAAATGGAACCCACATGAGCAGTTATTTCCCCTTTTTCGTCTCTCAAATGAGTGACAGACACCAAGGCCGGAAAACGCTCACCGTTCTTACGCATAAAGGTAAGACGCGCAGCCTTGTTGGATTTGTCCATGATATTCGTAAAGGAAGTAATGATCTCGTCCATATGCTCTGGTGGCCAATATGGATATGGCGGACTAATTCCAATAATTTCTTCACGATCAAAGCCGATCATCTTTAAAAATGCAGGATTAGCATCTAAAAACTTACCAAGCGGGTCAATTACAATGAGACCCTCTTGAAGACCATTGATGACTCGAGCACTGAATTCTCTTTCGCTTTCGAGTTGTTTCTGAGACTTAGAAAGAGCAGATCTGTCGCGCACCACAGTAACCACTGAGGTTACCTCGCCCTCATCATCCTTTATCGTAGAGATAGAAATAGACACAGGAAACGGTGTTCCATTCTTGTGAAAAAAGGTAGCTTCAAAAGAAGGTCGATCTTCTTGGGAATTAGTAGTTCTGAGGTCAACCAGTTCTTCAAAGAATTCTGGAGGCCAGTGATAGGGAGGAATAGTTCCGAGTATTTCATCGCGTTCTATCCCTGTCATTTTAAGGTAAGCCTCGTTGACGTCGACCACCTTGGTCTCCTTATCGGTGATCACCACACCATCTTTTAGGCCGTGAATGAATTGCTGATAAAAACGATGTTCTTCTCCAAATAGGTCAATAATGTCTTGGCGAGACAGATCACGACTCACTTTTACAAATACGTAATCCGGATCTTTGGTCGGAAAGATCTCTAAGCGCACAAATTCTTGCGCTCCATTCTTATACGTGAGCGAAAGAAGCTTATTTAAATAACTGGCAATATTGGAAACGGCATTAGAGAATTGAACCTGCTGGCACTCATTGAGCGCTTCTAATAAGGTCCACTGTCCCTTTAGCAGTTCATCTTCCGAATAGCCGGTTAAGTTTTCAAAACATGAATTTACGGCTAATATCTCTGCCGATTTTTTAGAGAGGACCAACTTTGGGCCGTCTTTACTGTAGAATTGATCTCTTTGAGCCTTATTAATAAAATAGGGCATAGCTCTTGTTGTTTGGTTATTCTGACCGAAGTCAATTCATCTCCTTTTAAAAGGGGGTAACCACAGCTGAAATTCTGGCGAAACCTTAGGTTTCAATCCTTGAATAACGATTAATCAAGCAAAGATCAAATGGCTTTTAGGGGATGAATATGTTTCCTAAAAATAAGGTTTTCTAAGTAAATGAAAAGTACAATCCCACAGACACTCACTATCAGAGTGTTAACTTTAACATTTTCACAACAGTTTGAAGAGTCTTCTACTTAGAGATTGGCCCAAATCAGCATATACAGAAAATGATGAGATTACAAAGGTCTAAAAGCTCACAAAGCATGGAATACTCTGCTATTGACAATCTACTTCAAACAAAAAAAGCCCATCCAAAAGGATAAGCTCTTCATCGGTCTAATTTGACCACTTCGACCGGTTTAACGGTCTTACACAACGCGGCAAATATACGGACCTTGAAGGGATCTAGCAAACTAATATTTCGTTTTGTTTTTAACCGATTTGATAGGCAAACTCGAAATCACCTTATTCGGACGTATTAATCGAAAGCTAATGGAAGACCTATTAAAAACTCCAAATACTTCTTCTTTATGACCAGTTCGTACTTTGCTCGTATTTCCTCGCTCTGAGCGCGGGCCAATTTGGATTTACTTTCTAAAAAGTCATGACTGGTAAAATTACCCCTTTCATAATTGCGAGTAATTATACGAAAGGCCTCCAACTGTGCCTCAAGACCTCTGGCAGTAGCTTCTTTCCCCGCAATTGCCGCCTCAATATCATTTAATGCAATAGAGATCCGGTTCTTTAGCTCCTTCTTTTGGTTCTCATAAACTTTCTGATTGATGTCAAAATCGATCATTGCCTTTTTTACGGCCGACCTGCCTCTTAAGCGATCGAAAATTGGAACCGAAGCCGTAAATCCTATAAAATTGATCTTGTTATTGTCGAGTTGTGTCCAAAAATCGTTGTTGATAAAGGTTCCCGTATCTGGATTAAAGATAACATCGTCTTGCCCTAAAATCCCAAAGTAAAAAGTACTAAAGTTATAGTTAAAGCTGAGCTGAGGGTAAAAAGAAGAACGCTCTATACGCACCTGTTTCTCGCTTATTTGAGTTTGCAGCTCTGACGATCGCAAAATTGGATTGTTCCGCACTGCCTGGTCAAAGAGTTGATCAGGAGTATCAGACAATAACGTACCATCCTCAACCTGATCAAGCGGTGAGATGTCAAAATCTACTATATCCTCAATATCGAGAAGCTCTTTTAGACGTATTAAACTATTGTCTACATTGGTCTGCGCAAGAATAGCTTCCTTGTAGTCTAACGAATTTGTCGATTGAAACTCCAATAGTTCACTTTTTGAGACCAAACCCTTATCAAACAGTGCTTGTAATCTAATTATTTGCTTATCGCTAATTTCTTGCTGTTCTTTGGCTACTTCTAATATTTCCTTATTCAACAATACCTCCAAATAAAGATCTGTTATTTGCAAAACCGTCTCATAGATTATTCTTTCCGACTCCGCAAGGCCCTTTTGTTGAATTAGCTCGGCCTGCTGAATACTGACATTTTTTCTAAAGCCGTTAAATAAGACCAATGTAGAGTTAAGGCTAAAGTTAGAGGAGCGACTTTCTTGTTGCCCGATTCCTGTTGAAACATCGAAAGAACTGCCCAATCTATAGCTTTGAGAAGCATTAAAGTTCAAATCTGGAAAACGATCGAGCTTTGCTGCAGTAAGGTCTTGTTCATTCTTTAGATTCTCCAACTTTTGGGCAACTACATCAATATTGTTCTCCCGGGCATGCGCAATACAGCGTTCCAGAGACCATAATTGCTGGCCATAGCTTAATCCAAAAGCCATACAAGACACGATAAGTACCAGGTTTTTCATCTCTTAAGTTTTGCAAACTGCATATATAGCAGTGGTATTAAGTACAAGCTAATGAAGGTTCCGATTAACATTCCTCCTATCACTGTCAAAGCAAGAGGACGCTGTAAAAGACCTCCCAATCCATCGATAAACAGAAATGGTACTAAGGCCAAAATAGTGGTAAGTGAAGTCATGACTATGGGTTTCAAACGTAGCTTACTACCTTCTTTCACTGCCTCCTCTAGTGGTTTACCTTCTTTTCGCAAAAGGTTAATGGTGTGGATTTTTAATATACTATCGTTAATAATTATGCCGCTCATAACCACAATCCCTATCATGGACATTAAATTTATAGTTCCCCCAAAAAGCCATAATAATAATAGGGCTCCACCAATATCGATTGGAACCTCTAGGATAATGATCAGGGGTTGCCAAAAGGATTCGAACTGAGCAGCCATTATCAAGTATAAAAGCAGCAATGAGACCGTTATAACAACGGCCAATTCCCCGGCTAATTCTTGTTTATAGAACCAATTACCATCAAACTTTATATCATAGGGACTAGGCTTAAACCGCTCACGAATTAAATCCATCTGCCTCTCGACATCATTAGGTGAGTTCATCTCAAACTCTAAATATTCTCCAATTCTAGAACCGATTATAGACCTGTATTGATTGTCGTTTCTAACCTCGATAAGGTTGCTTACCGCAATCTGTTTCCCTTCTTCATTCATAACAAAAAGATCGCTAAAAATGGATTCAAAATTGTCAGCTTGGTATACTAGATTGATAGGAATGAAGGACTCAGCCGTCTTGAGATCGTCTATAAAGTTCTCTCCCAAGGTGGTTTTTAGCTCGGAAAGCAGATCGGCATAATCAACCTTATATAAGAGCAGATTTTCGTGCAGTATTTCTATAGCCACAGTTACTTTAGTAGGTATTTCAGAGCTAGTAGTATTACCGAAGAGAACAGCAATATCAGGCAACTCCTTTACTTGAGGCACTTCTAGGGATGATTTAGGGTACACCTTGGCTATTAGCTCTCTATTATCAGAACCAAAAATATACTCAAATGCTGTCTTTGGTTTACTAAAGCCAAAATTAGCCTTGGGATATTGTTGACTCAGTTTCTCTGCAAGTTGTCGTTGACTCCGTTTTATCTTTGCATTGGTCCCTGCATTTAAATAAATCCTGGCCTCTGATGGACTTTTAACCAGCTCTGACTGCAACAAATATTGGGTTTCGCCGATTTCCGCAAATTGGGTCTGAATATCATCAACTCCGGAGATCAGGCTTGCAATACGAACCTGACTCTCCTGTAAATTTACGGGCTCATTCCAGTCAATAGTCAATTGAGCTTCACCTTGTTCCAAATCTGGCAGCTGCTCGTAACTAATAAGTTGAAAGAACAGCAGTGCGCACACGATACCCACCAAAGAAACCAAGTATACAACCCAAGGTGATTTTGAGAAGTACGCATATCCCTTCACATACATATTCTCCAATCCATTATTCTGCAAGCGACCCTTTAACCAACGATCGAATCCAAACTCCCTATGGTAAAGTTGCTTGTACAAAACTGGTATAATAAGAATTGAAACCACAAGGGAACTCCCTAGACCGAGTGAAACAGCAATAGCCTGATCATAGAACAGAGCTCCGGTTATCCCGCTTAAAAAGATAAGAGGCAAAAACACGGAACAAGTTGTAAGAACAGAGCTTATTAAAGGAGAAATGATCTCATTGGTACCTTTAACACACGCCTCTGATATCGAGTGGTCATTTTCTAGTTTTTGAGCGATATTATCTGCAACAATAATGGCATTATCTATCATCATTCCAATGCCGAGAATTAGACCCGACAACGATATAATGTTTACCGAAAGCCCCAAAACATACATTAACAATAAGCTCAAAACTAGGGACAAGGGTATTGCAATGGCAATGATTAATGGAGATTTTAAGTCCTTTAAAAAGAAGAACAGGATCAAAATTGCGAATAAACCTCCCAGTAGCAGACTGGATTTTAGGTTATCGATTGAAAGTTTTAACAATCTGGATTGATCTTGATTAGTTTTAAACTGCAACTCAGGATAATCTGCTCTTAACGTCTGCAAAAGCAAATCCAGCTCTTCTTGCACCTTGTAAACCTGGGTTTCGGCTTGTTTGATGATCGCGAAATTTATACTACGCTGCCCGTCTACGAATACATTGCCCTTCTCGCGCTGAATCCCCATCTCTATGTCCGCCAATTCCTGCATCTGAAACAATTTGCCCTCTAAATTCAAGTAGAGTGATCTTATATCATCAACATCTCGAAGTGGATTGGTAAAGCTAAAATTGTATTGATAAATTCCATTCTGGATCACCAAATTCCCCTGGTCAAAATTGTTCTGCTTTATCGCCTCTATTAAAGTATTATTGGTAATACCCAGAGACCTAAGTTTGTCAAGCTTCGGACGTATACGCACCTCATTCTTTACTTGACCATTAATATCTGCAAAAGCAATATCCGGAAGTTGTTCCAAGCGCTTCTTAAGTACCGTTTCTGCAAACAAACTCAGTTCTAAAAAGTCTAGTTTCGTAAAACCATCTTTCAAACTCACTGATAGATTTACAATAGGAACATCTGTCAGTGAAGCTTTGACAACCCTGGGACGGTCAAGGTCCCGAGGTAAGACATTAAGTGAAGCATCTACTTTTTCATTAGCCTCAACAAAGGCATAATCGGTATTCGTGCCATAGTCGAACTGTAATTTTAAAGTCGCAAATCCATCCCTGGTCTCACTTCGGATATCCTTTAAATTGCTCAGCTGCAATAAGCTGTTACGCAAAGGCCTGACTACGTTGGTCTCTAATTCTCTGGCGGTACTGTTAGGATATGCAAGTTGAACGCTAATCTCTGGTACTGCGATATCTGGCATTAATGATGTAGGTATCTGAATGGCCGAAACGACTCCTAAGACAATAAATGCCATAGAAATCATCAGCACTGCAACCGGTCGATCTATTAGGAACTTGACCATAGCAAATATTATAGGAGTTTAAATACCATATATCGTTTTTCATCTTCCTCTTCTTGTTCCAGTACGGGAAAATGCAGGCCTTCCTCTGTGACAAAAAAATTGTCCCAGATCTGTATTTGTTCATGAGGGAGTTTATAAGAGAATACGGCTTCTGTTTCCAAATCTAGAACAACTAAAGACAAGCCAATCAGCTCAGCAGTTTCTTTCTCTGTTTCTGCATCAATTATCCTTCGAGATCCATGTTTAAAAAGCCGATAAATGTATCTTCCATTTGGATCTATGGCCATTGTCAAATAGGTAGGTGATTGATCTGGATTAGGCCCAATACTTATCCCCCCTTCAAAGGTTTTAACAAGAGTATTGTCAAAATACTGCTGGATAGTGGATACTTCTAGATCAGAATAGCCCGCATAATAGCTGGCAATCTTCTCATCTTTTCTAAAATGATAAATGCTGTCTCCTATCTCATAGCTGGTGTATAAGAGGTCACCATCTCTAACAATGTAAAAACCCATGTTTCTAATTCCACCGTTTTCGGCAGTAACCGTATTGTGAGCTAATATCTCGTCATAACCAGACACTAACTCGCGTTCATCCATATACACCTTTACCACCTCTTTAGATTTTATATCGTATACAACTCGCTTGAAATTGGGCTTTTGTTGGTCTGGCAATACTTGACTGAATCCACAATCCAATTGATCACCCCTTAGTTGAGTAGCTTGGTCAAGATGAAAGGTTTTTCTTTTAAAGAACCCAGATTGTGATGTTAATTCTGTTTTGTCTTTAACCACCCCAAACTTGTCAATTATAAAGTAGGCATCCAGATTCGTGGCAAAAATGCTGTCCCAATTTTGCACAAAATAACTCAGGTGACCATACCTTAGTGGCAATTGATTAGGACCCTCTTGGTCAAGTACTATCTTATGCACTAGCACTCCTGAATCATAATGATAGGCATAGATGCTGTGATTTTTGCGGTTGAAGAAAGTAAAATAAAGACTGTCATTCAGCTCAGTCAGGTTTGGCTGTAAGTACTCGAACGAGGTTTCATTGTCAAGCGCAAATATCTTATCTGTTTGCCGAGTTAATTGTGGCTTTATTGGCACTTCTCTCTGGGAATTATCAGGACCACAAGCTAAGTATAGCAAGAAACAGCTAATGCCCATAAATTTTAATTTGAAGCTCAAAGTCAATTAGTTTGAATTAAATACACCCTCGACTCTAGCATCATGGGCCAAATTTAAATTGCCAGATACAATTATAGAATCCCCTACTTTTAAACTCCCTGGTTTAAGCGCATAGTGAGAATTATTCTCAGCTATCACATCTACATAATTCCATTTTGCCGATCCGTTCTCATAGACAAACACCACCTCACGGTTAGAACGCAGCACCAAAGCTTCTTTAGGAACTACAAAAACATTATCTAGAGGTTGGTTTATAAACACTTTGGCATTCATCCCGTCGTAAAGCCTGTTTCCAGCGTCTTCTATAGCTGCGCGGATAGTGATAAGACCGTTCCCGTCTACTAAGGGGTTGACAGAAGTGATTAAACCAGTGTATGTAGCTTGGTCATCAGAAAACGGAACAACATTTATCGCCTGCCCGATCGAAACAAAGTTAAATTCAGCTTCAAGCACAGCGAAAACAACATCCAGATTTTGCTGTTCGACCAAGGTACAAAACGCATCTGCTGAGGTTATATAATCACCTGCTCGGGTTTCAAGGTTGGCCACAAGGCCTGAAAAAGGAGCGCGGACATAGGTCTGTCCTAATTGTAATTTTGCCTCGTTTAAAGCATTGGCGGCCTCTTGCATTCCAGATCTTAGTTTTAAATTCTTTAAAACCTCATCAGGAATATTGTCTAGTCCGTTCATAGAAGCCCCGTAATTGATCTTATCTTCTTCAAATTGGGCTTTGGCCTTATCGAGCTGAATTTGAGCCTTATCTACTGCATTGATCTGTATGGCATTGTCTAATTGGGCCAATAGCTGGCCCTTGATCACTCTTTGGCCGTTACGCACATTGATTGTAGCGATCTGCCCATTGATCTCGAACCTAAGCTCACTTTTCTGTCTTGATTCAATTTTACCATTCGATATCAACTGTTTATCAAAAACTTGCTGTTCTAACGCTACAATTTGTACTTGCGGAGCACTTTTGTCGAAGTTAGAAAGCTGTTCTTCCTGGATTGCAGCATTGGGGTCATTCTTACAACTACTGACCAAAAGTAAACCTGCAATATAGCATGTACTTATTGTGATACGAGATGGAATCAAAGATCCATAAAAATTGAACATGGGGCTGATCTTCATTTTAGGCAACTTAAGAAGAGTAATAATTACACTTGGTAATTCGCCCATTAACAACTTGACAGGGGAGGAGAATAAAGGTTAACAGACAAAGTACCAAGATAAGAAGTTTCATGTTATCACTCAAAAGTTAATTGATTTCCTCTCAGCTTAAAGCTAATAACAAAACGTCCGTTCGGAAATTAGAAAGTATAAATTTAAAACTAGACCTTATTGCGGGCTCAGCTTATCTACCTCTTAGTTGTTGAGCAAATCTATCAAAGTTCTCCGCTAGGTTAAAGTAAAAAAACTGACTCAACCTGCCCTCTTCATACTTAAAGAAATAAACCATGGAATTTTTGTAAAAACTAGTATTCACCACTTCAAATCTCTTGTCATAGATGATATTATATTTGCCCCTTAAAGCATCGTTTAAGAAGAAATTAGCTTCTTTTTTGGTTTTGGAACTCATTACCAAATAGACAGAAGGATCCCCTCTAAAAGTCTGTGCTTCCAGTAATCCTTTTATTTTCTCTAGACAGCTTGGACAAATATCCATTGGCAATACCAAATAAATTTCGTTTTGACCACTAATTTCCTGCCCCGATATATGGTTCAAATAACTCTCGAAATCGGCAGCTATATCGGAATATGCACCAGTCTGCTTACAGGCTAAAAAGAACAGAAGAACAAGACCCCAAAAAGCCTTAGTCAGATATTTTCGCGTATTCATAGACCTCGTATTGGAAGGCGTCCTCATCAAAATTATCATTGTTGGGATTGTTTAATGATAGATAAAGAGCATCGTTGCTAATAAATGAACAACCCAAATTGTATGTGCTGGCCTCGAAACGGTGCTCAGAAATTTTGTCAAGACTCTCATCAAGGACTAATATCACGAAAGGCTTGGAATGCATATCGTTCAGGTTACCAGAATCTGGATCAACCAAAGGAACTCCTAATGAAATAAACATGAAATAACGCTTCTGCTTTGGGTTGTATAGCAATTTCTTATTCTGAAAAGCCTCTATATGAAAATTCATAATTCTTTCATAGTCGTTCATATGTATATACTTTTCAAAATAATCGCTCTTAAACTCTTTCGATTCCAATTTCCCATTCTTATACCAGTAAACTTTGTCACTAGTCGGAAAAGTAAACACAATACCTTTTTCTGCAGATGAAGTAACAATAGGAGTTAAATGTCCAGGATAACGAACAGGTTGCACATAATCCAGTTCATATTTCAGCGGAAGTGCTGACAACTTGCGGGAAGCGATATTAATCCGACCAAAAAGGGGGTCATTTACTGCCATTTTCATATTCCTAGAATTCAAATTTCTCGGAAACACCACGAAGGTTAATTCCTTGTTATCGAATATTCCTGAATTAGTACCCATTAATAAATGGACTTGGCCCAGCTCGAGATCCGGATTGGCATCTCGAAATTTGATTTGATCGTAGATTTCTCCGCTTTCTGTGGTAAAATATAGTGTTTGATTGTAAGGCCCCAGAAAGAAGATTGTGTCCTTGTTATGATAATAGAAATGTCCATTACCCAAAGTATTATCTCCTCCTTCGACCTTAGTGTTAGCAAGGCGTCTTAATTTCTGACTAACCAGATCTAATTCTATTAATGACTTGTCGTTCTTGTTCGTATTTGAAATAATTAATTTTTCTTCTTCCGGCAGGTATTGATGCCTGAGATAATAGGGAGAAGTCTGCGAATCGATACTATAACGAACCGTCGTTTTTAAATTTAAAGTGTAATTGCCCTTTGATGATTGCTCAATACTCTCTGATTTACAACCGCACAAAAAGACAAGAACAAAAAGTAATAGTTGAAATTTCATAGCAAAAAAAACGCATATGTAATACTATGCGCTTATTTTCTTAATTTAATAAGGCCTTATCAATTCGTTTCGATAATAACTGGGTCTAAGCCAATGCAATTTACCCAAAAGTCGATGCAAAAATCATGTCCAGCCATTAGAAACATGTCAAAAACAGGTTCATCTTGGGCAATGGCTTTCTCAGGGCTAGTAAAAATGGCTACACTTGCAAGTAATCCCATTCCAACAGCTAAGTTTCTCATTTTTCTTTTCATAAGTTTGTATTTAAACCCTACCTACTCTCTTTTGGCTTTTCGGTATCCGCCTATAATATCATAAGATAGATGGAAGTTAAGAATAAGTACCTTATAAAAGTTGCGCTAAAAGTGCAATTGACAATTCATATCAGCGGATAATTTTAACTACTTTTCCTTGAAGAAAATTAAACGGTACTACTCCAAAATTACGAGAATCAATTGAGCCATCTCGGTTGTCGCCTAAGACGAAAACATAGTCCTGCTTAAATGTATGCAAATTAGTTTCATTGCCAGAAGGAACAGGAGTTTGCCAATCCTCAAAATTCTCTAGGATATACTTGTAGAGTGGATAATTCTCCTTATTGATTAGCACAGTCAGACCTTCCCCAGGAACTATAAGAGGTCCATAATTATTCGCATCCCAATTTGGGTGTTGACTCCCTCCCAGCAGGCGGGAACCTTTTGTAATTGTGTCCGGACCAATGCTTAGGTTCTTATTTGCCTCCTCGTTCACAAATACCCGATATTCTGAATTTGATAAATTTCTTATTGACCTCTTTCCCAGAGTGTTGGTGACAAGATAGTTTTTGCAGTATTGCTCTTTATCGGGAAGTAGGCTGCCATTTATTGAAACTTGCCCATTTGCTATTAGAAGGGTGTCTGTGGGTAAACCAACGATTCTTTTTACATAATACTTATCGATTTGGTCAATAGCCTTAAAAACGACAATATCCTCTCTTTGATAATCTTTAAAGGGATTCAATGAAGTAAAGGGTTGGAAGTTTATCGTGTCTACATGAGATTTAAATAAATTACCAAAAACAGGGATCTCTTTCCAACTTCTGGGTATACGAGAACCGTAGGCTACCTTGTTGGTAAGAACATATTCTCCTTTAGAAATAGTTCTTTCCATGGAGGCTGTCGGCACGTAGTAGTAGTCAAAAAATAAAGTACGTATTAACACAGCAAATAGTACGGGTGTCGCAATGTAAAACAGAAGCGATATTAATTTTAAAACAATGGATGGAAGCCGAGGTCTTAGAATAGAATACAGATAGCCCGTAGTAACAAAATCGAATACAATCAACAAAAAGATAAACACCAATACGAGCCGCGACCAGACTAAAAATACAAGGCTAACTACCACGAGCAAAACGAAAATGATCTTTCTGCCTGGGTTTATATTTGATGCTTCTGGCAAGCTGAAAAATATTATTTATTAAATGAACTTATACCTTTTTTTGGCTCAACAGATCGTACCTCTCATAATTAACAAAAGGACCACCTTTGACTTTTCAAAATAGACATTGGCTTTTTGCTCAAAAAAGCCAGTGATTTCATTATTGTACTGTAAGGTAATGAAAGTTCTCTGCCCCGGTTTGATCGGGCTAGAATCCCAGTCGATAACTGTACAATCACAGTCAGCATCAATAGATTCTATTCGAATTGGATTAGTTCCATCGTTTGTGATCTCGAAGGTAGCTTTAGATTCACCGCTCTGAGCAACTCTACCAATATCAATTATATTTTCCTTCAAGGTTGCCTTTACTTCAACAGGTGCATCTTCCTTTTTTAACCATATATTATATGCCTTAATACCCGAAAGGGACAAAAGAATTACAAGCGCTACCGTCCATATAATCTTTTCTTTCATTGGGTTGGATCAATTGAAGTTATAAAAAAACAGTAGGTCGCTGTTCTCGTAATTCAAAGAGTCTAAGGCTGGTAACAAGTCGGGGTTTATATTCTGCAATACACCAGTAAATTCATCACTGAGTTCTTTGTAGATTTCAAAGCGCTCAAATTGTAAACCGCTGATGTATTCGCTGGTACTACTTTTACCCACAGGTATTTCCAAAAATCGCAGTGTGAGGTCGTCGGCCTTATTTTGAGGAATATAGGTTTTATCGGCATCCTTGAAATAATAAGCCAGATTATACATACTCTCGTTTATAAAAGAGAATGCTATCATATTCGAATCCACATAGTACTTATTGGTTAAATATGCCACATCTCTGGCATTGGTTTTTGCGTCAAAACCAGGAAGATCGAACTTTTGTTCTTCTGGCCAGGTTTTTGGCCCAAAATTAAAGCGGTATACGGGTGTGAAATTGAGTTCATTATCCAGAGAAAGAATAACTGAAGAAGACTTGTAAGTGAAATACACCTTATCTGCCGATTTATTCATGCCTCCAGACAATCCAAAACTTTTGTAATCATCATAGTCATCAGGATATTTCCCGAAATAGCCAGTAGGAGTTCCAGTTTTTGTGTCTACTATTTTTATAGCGTATTGACCAGGTTCTATATAGCCGATGGAACAGGCCAGTACGTTGGGCGCTAAAACCGAGAGTGATTCTGGGTAGAATCCTTTAAAATCAACCTTTCGCACAAAATCGTTTTTTGAATTGTAAATCGTCAAACGAATTTGTGCATCTAGAATGATGATCTCATCATTCTTCTTATCAATATCGAAATCAAAGATAGATTCATATTCCTTTGGGCCACCACCTCGGATGCCTACTTTATTTAGAAACTTACCACTCTGGTCAAATACGAGGATATTCGATTTTTTCTTATCAAGAACAAAAAATTTATTCTTGTGTTCAATTACTTTGTCTATGCTCGCCAAGGCATCTATTTCCGCTATTTCCATTAATGGAATGAATCTACTCTCACCAAATAGCGAAGCTAGGCGTACTTCTAAGTTCTTTTCGGCCTGGGTAATGTCAATTAATGAGGCTTGTTGATAATCTATGTGATCCTCTTTTTCAACACAACTTACCGAGAACAATAGCATAAAACAAATAAGAATTTGAGGCAGCATTCTTTTCATAACCATTTACGAATTCCGTGAAACATTAAATGTAATGAGATTAAATACAATAAATAAAGTAGCGCAGTCCATAAAGGGCCGACACTACTTAGCTATTCAGGTTTTAGTTTTTACTACTGATTCGTTCCATCAGGGCAAGGGTTTGGAGCACAATTACCTCCGCCTTGTACACATAGAGTTCCGATAGATGCATAGAAACCTTCGTTATTGAAACAAGGAATTTCCATAATCTTCTTCACAGGTCCTATTACACTAGCATCCGATTGAAAATAGCCGTAAAAACTCAACGAAAATGCCGACACCGCTGCTACGACAGTTAATAATTTTAGTTTTTTCATGAATATTAGTTTTAGGATTAATTATTGTTTTCGTCGCCGCATGGATTTGGAACACAATAACCTTCGCCTTGGATACATTCGGCTCCTGATCCAGTTAATCTTCCAGCTGCATCTCTGCAGTCAATTTGATTAATTTTTTTTGCCTCTGTAAACGATGCTTCTGCCGAGGTGGTATTAACCAGACTCAAACATGTAAAGGCCACTCCTGCAGCTAGGGTGAATAATTTTAGTTTTCTCATGATCTCGTGATTACGGAATTAATCTTTTTGTTTTTCAAGAATATTGAAAGAAACGCGATAAATTTTGCGCATATAGTGCAAATATGTTTTTTGGAACGAAATTTCTCGGCTGATATCTTTTGATCGGAATTTTAAAAAGAACAACTGTTCTGTGTGAGAATACCTCAACGGAAATTTTAGAGCAACTAAATAATACCCATAGATTTAGCCTTTAAGATAAGGGCTCGGTTGCTTTGATCTAAAACCCCAAGCTTTTCTTTAAGCCGCTTTTTACGATACTCTATAGCTCGTTTAGATAGCAGCAAAGACGCTCTCATTTCTTTATTCGTTGAGCCTTGGTTTAACTCGTTGAGCATTTTTAGGTCGGTTTTATCCATACCTAGTTCCTTTAAGGGATTTTTATTGAGATAGGCTGTTGTACTTTGGCAATAATAATTGCCGCCAGTAACCACGGCCGCTATAGCACGATCTATCTCCCATGCTTTGATACTGCTCTTTACTAAGCAACCCTTGGGATTGAGCTCTGCAAAAATACGGTGCAGGTGCCACCAGGAATAATTTGCTGTAGCCACAATAAGCGGCGTTTCACTGTATTGCTTAAGTAGCAGGTTTCCCACATCGATACCGTTGAATAAATTGTATTGTGAACTGGCGGGAATTCGAAGATCCAAAATCACCAGATCAAATGGGGTTACGCTTTTGGATATATAGAAATAAGCTTTCTCACAATTATTGGCTTCATAAACACTAAGAACCTTTTGAGCTTGCTGGACGTAACTCTCTAGTTTAGATACGTAAACATTACGCACAAGAGGTTCGTCCTCTACCAATAGTACTCTGAAAGGCTTGTACATAGACAATTTGCATTTAGAACAATGCTGTTCCTAAACAACTAGTTGTGCAATCAGTTATTTACAACTGACCTCAATTATATAAATCGGGGAGAATCACGAAGTTATCAGAATTTCTGCAAACTCAAAATGCATCATCAAATTTTCTAGCTCTTCTTAAGCTAAATAGGGGCAGATAAATTAGTATTCCTACAAAAGAAAAAAGCAGACCGCCTATAGTCCCCGCTCCTAGGGCAAACCAAAAAACTTCATTCTGCCCGTCAGCCACAAAGGGTATAAAACCGAGAATGGTAGAGATAATGGTAAGTGAAATTGGGAATATCTTCTGCCTGAAGGCTTTTATATAAGCTGAGAGTCCATCCATACCGGTCTTTCGCAAAAAGTTGAAATCATTTATAATAAATATAGATGCATTGACAGTGAGTCCACTAAGCAAAACAAAACTGGCCAAACCGCCTTGATCAAAATTATAATCAAACCAGTAAAAGGTCAAAAACACCCCAATAAAAGAAATGGGAATCACGCTTAAAATTATAAATGGCTGCGTAAAGCTTTCGAAAAGTGTTGCGCAAAGCAGGTATATTATGGCAATAACCAAAAGAAGCAGCCAAGTATATTGCGAGGTTTCCTCTGTTTTGAAAAAACTTAGACTCCTCTGGCTACGCTCAAAGGTAAAACCAATGGGTAATGTAGGATTAATACTGTCTAGGGTCTTGCTCAAAAATCGGCTTCCGAATTTTGCAGCACCAGTATATTGAAATTTTATTTTTCTCAGATATTCCTGATTCTCTTTATCGATATTCTCTTGCTCTTTTACCTTTACCACCGTTCCTACATTGGCGAAGCGTTTTGGGAAATCAAGACTGTCCATTGGGTTGTTCTTAATATTCCAAAGGTCAAAGTCATAAGCCCTTGTAGATTCAAAACGCAAGGGATAGTTTTGCCCTGCCAATGTTAAATTAAGATCTGTGTTCTTTTGCAAGCTAACATCTTGTAGTTGCCGCATAAAACGCTGTGGCGAACTGCCTTGCAATGCCAGGGCCTGTTTGTCTAAGCTAAACTGATATTCATAACCGGACTTTCTTGAAAAGTCACTATTGTCAGTGATTTGGGCTTCCTGTATACGGGGATGTGCCTCTAGTGCTTCCTTTAATTGCAGAGCTAATTCACTTAATTTTTCATAATTGTAGCCTCTAGCCTGTACCGAATAATTATTGATAGCCCCAACAGCATTACTGTTGTTAAAGCCTTGTCCAACACCGTAAATACTCCATTCTAGGCCGCCAAAATCTAAGGCTTTTCTAATTAATCTGGCCTTTAGTTGATTAGGAAATGCTGTGTTTACAAAATCCTCTTTAAAGGTTATTTCCATACGGGCGTAATCTCCACTATATACATTGGTCACATACCTATCCACTTCGACCATTGGACTCAAATAATTCTCCAAACCAAGAAAAACCTCATTCATTTGATGCACTGTGGCTCCTTTTTCCATGCTGCCTATAACATAAAGTTTTGTCTCTTCGTTACGGCTGTAAAAGGCATTCTCATAAACGAAGTACGAAAAGAGTCTGAAACTACCCCCTAGATATTTGTCAACAGAAGGCCGTATATGCTCTAAATACCACTCATTACCCAGTGTATTGTTATACGCTTTTTGGTACCAGGTTTGATTGCTCTCTAATTGTTTTGGAAGCATAAAGAAAGGCACACCAAAGATCAGGATGAGCAAGATGATAGCCACTTTCTTATACCCGAGTAAGAACCGTAGTAAATTTGCATATTTTGGATAGAACCAGACCGAGAATCTCTCAATCGCTACATTTTTTTGCTTTGTCTTGTATGCGATCCGCTTTAGAATCGCGGGCACCATATAAAATGCAATTACCAAGGAGACGCCAAGGTTTATACTTATAACTTTAGCAAAGTCTATCAAATTTAGTTTGTACTCATCATCCAGAAAGTTGATTACGCTCAAAGCACCCATTGTAGTTAAGGTTGAGGCCAATATGGGAATAATGATTTTTTTGTTTCCCTGCATTCTGAGGTGATCTGTCATTACGATAATATTGTCAATGATAATGCCTAAAGAAATTGTTATTCCCGCCAGAGAATACAACTGAATCTCCACCCTGAATAAATAATAGAATACAAAAGCAATACAAATATTTGCGACCAGGCAGATAACCACCGTAAAGAGATATCGCAAAGACAAGCTCACCAAACCTATGAACAATAGTAGGATTATGAGGGTGTAAATACTGCGCTTATAGATCTTACTTAGTTCTTCCTGTAGGTATGTGGTACTGTCGTAATCTTTTACGATTGTATAGTCTGATGGCAGTGTTTTCTGAATCTCATCCAACAGTAGGACAACCTCTTTTGCAAGGGCGATAGTGTTTGCGTCTTTGGTCGCGTTCAAACCAATAGTGATGGCATTTTTACCATTGACACGGTAATAGCTTCTGGCTTCTTGTTCCTGCTTGCGTATCTGAGATATCTCATCGAGGTAAACTATCTTTCCTCCAACCTCAGTTAAGGGAATATGCCATTGTAATTGCTGCGGCCCAGGTTTAACCACCACGTTGAATTCCAGCATACTTTGATGCACCTTTCCTATCGAAACTCGTTCGAACAGGCGGTCTACTGCAAAGACAAGCTGCTGCTTCCCTATATTTAAGGCCCTTAATTTATCATTGTTAAAACTAATAAGGAACTCTAAAGGATTGGCACCATTAACGTTCACTTGATCAATGCCACTCAAAGAACCGATCTGGGGAACAATACGCGCACTTACTGTCTCTTGTATCTCCAAACGAGAACGCGGGGCATTAACACTATAAGATAAAAAAACACCTTGTTGATCATCATCCGGGCGGTTAACACTGATCACAGGATAACTACAGTTAACCGGAAAGCTTTTATACAATTGCCGTATCACAGTGGCTACTTCGAAACGAGCTATGTCTATATCGGCATATTTATCAAAACTGATCTGTACATATCCTCTAGATTTCGAAGACCTTGAACTTATCTTTTCTATATTCCGAAGGGTACTAAAACCACCTTCCAAGGTAGCTGTGATCTGCTGTTCGACAGATTTAGAAGATGCCCCAGGCCAACTGTAATCAACACGTATAGAAGGAGGTGTTTTACTTGGGTTTAAGCGCAATGACAAACGCGAAGCCAAACCGAGACCTATTATGGTCAAGACCATAATAACAACTAATATTTTAAAGGAAGAAAACTTCAAGTTGGTTAAGAATTACCATTGTAGGGAGAGGCTTAAATTAAACAAAATGGTGGTTATTTGCCTTAACAACTACGAAATATAAAGAATATCAATTAAGCAGGATGTTCTAAAATTATAGTGCTCGTTTGTCTAAATACATTTTTGCTTCTTCAATTTTAAAGTCGCTTATGTTCAGATGATAAATGCATTTACCATCTTTCATATCAACAATCATTGGTTTGGAAAAACCTGTTTCATATTGTGATATCACAAACTTATCATCAACTAAAATGTTATCATACAAATCATACAAATTTTGAATTTGTAATACCCTTTCCGTATCAAAAGTTTCACCAACTAAGATTAGCTGTACATTGTATTTTGTACTACTTAACAAACCTATATTTAACTTTATGCAGTTATCACAGCCGTTGATTGGAAGCAAAAAATAAATATTCTCTCCCTCTAAATTGTCAACTTGAAGTTCTTGTGTTAAGTAAGCAGTAAAATCTTCACAGTAAGCATAAGCACCTTCATTTTTACAAGAAACCAATATCTGGTTAAAAATTAATATGAGTAAAAATGTTCTCGCTCTCATCTTCGATATTTTTAGAGTTTATCAATATACCAGAAGGTGTTGGTGTTACGGCAAAAAAGGTAAATGCTGATCCATCGAAAGCCATTTCGCCAATTTTAATCATGTTCTCATCAAAAGCGATAATTGAGAAACTCCTGTTAAAAGTTGGGTTATTTAATCTATTGGTTAACGGATTCTTTAAGGGTTGTTCATGTACAACCACTCTGTAAAATCTATTCGATTCCTCCTCGTACATAAGCCGATTATACGACCCATTGGTTGTTATAAAGCTGATATACTTTTGGGCATCTCGCTTTCTTGGTAATTTTTCAAAAGTGTTTAAAAAATTACTCTTGCCGTCAAAAACCCCTACTAAACTGTCATTATTTGCCTGATACTTATAAATGTTGTGATCGTATTTCATAGACAAAAAATAGATCCCTTTATCAAAAAAGGGAATGTAGCTTAAATTGTAATTATTGGGTCTTAAAAAATCTTGATTCGCGTATTGGTCTGGCCATTCCCCGAATGATTCTAAAAAATTCTCGCTCTCCAGATTAAATTTTCTTGCAAAAGCCTTTTTGTAAAATTCCTTATCAGAATCAAAATTGTAAGGTGGAAATGTTCTAAAATGAATATTCTTGTTTGTAAGATCGAAATGAAATGAATATGAATCAACAGTTGTAATTTCGAAAAAGTCATCAGTTTGTCCACTTTCATATACATCATTGATATTCCATATCTTCTTAATAACTCCCTTGCTATTTATTAAGCAGAGTTTGGCATTTTTATTCGAGAAAAGGAAAATAGAATCCAGATTCACAGCTAAAAAATCACCAAATTCCAATTTGCGCTTTAGGAATTGGTCCGTATTGTAAAAATCTAGAATGGTGTCAATTTTCTTTGCTGTGAGATTGACAAGTTCCAACTTCTGTTGCGAGGTATTAAGCGTAATAAAATACAGGGAGTCCTTTTGACGCAGCACCTTCTTAGATTTCCCCGTGCCTAAATAATTCCAATCTTTTATTGAAAAGGTATCTGTACTTAATTTTTCAAGCTTTTGATTCTCCTTATAATCTATTCCAACTTCTTTAGAGTTTCGGGAACAAGAAAAAAGGATAATTACCAGTGAAATAAACCAAATCTTCATATAGTAAATTAAAAAAGGAAGAATACTCTTCCTTTTACTTGTAATTAAATTCTTTTAGTCAATGCATTAAAGAATGTTATTGGTTTGTACGAAACTGATAACATATCCAAGTAGTGATATCACAAAGATCACCCACACCTCCACACATATATCTATACCCCGAAAAGCACTCTTCAGTTTCTTGAATAACTTCAGTATTACCTCTCAAACTACGCGAAGAAGTATCTTTTGCGTTGATACTATCCAGATTTAGTATTGACGGTGCAAACAAAAAGGCGAATACGATTGCGAATAATACATTTTTTTTCATAATTATGATTTAAGCACCTACTCTATCCAAGGCTTTTCGGTTTACGCCTACAATTAAACCTTGAATGTAAGTATGGTTGAATAATTAATATTGCACTTTTAGTGCAATTTTAATATGCAAGTGAGTTGTACCTTTAACATATAAAATTGGTTACTGAGATGTTCAACCCACTTTTCGTTTTTTTATCTACTTCATATGCAAACGAAAATTCTAATTATTCTGGGGGTATTTCTCATTGCCTTATTCGGTTGTAATAGTAAATCTGAGTCTACTAAAAAACCCATTGATGGGGAGCCAATAGCCAACATTTCATCTGTAGTTCGGGATACCTTAAGCATAAAACTAAAGCCTGAACTCAGTCAATATTATAACACCACGGCATTTGACAGTAAATCAAGTTTGTATTACGGCTATAACGAGGTCAAACACGCTATAGATATCTTCAATTTCGAGAGTGAAGCCTATGTAAGAAGCATACAATTAGAAATAGAAGGGCCAAATTCAGTGCAACCCTTTAACGAAATCACAGTCGTAAATGACACTATTTTTCTAATTGGATATTTTTACTTTACCGTAATGGATGCTGATGGCAATATAAAGAGGAAAATTCCAATAAACAGTAATTCAGATAAACCTTATTATTTGAACCATTTCCTATATCCTGATAAAGATAATGGATTGATCTACCAAAGGGAAACGGGTAAATTTTTCATCAAAAATGCCAATATGCAGGTATCCAAACAAAAGGACGTTAAAGGTTTTTTTAGATCCTTCAAAGTTTTAGGGGAATACGACCTAAAAAACGATGAGGCAAAAATTTTGGATATTGGTTTTCCTGAGGCATACTTAGAAAAGGATTTTGGTTTTAATGAGATCGTCTTTGCAGATAGCGATAACAAGAATATTTATCTAGTCTATTCTGGACTACCAGAGCTACAGGTTTACAACATAGCCTCTGGTGAAACGACAAACTATGAACTATCTACAGAAGGATTGGAAGATGTCAATATGAACTACAAAAAAATCAGTGATGCAGGGGCAGATATGACCGATATTAGCAATCTACTCAACGCATACATATTTAACTCTAATTACGGGCCTATCTTTGTTAACAACACAATAATTGCACGTGTATATCAAGGAGCAGTGCCAGAAAGTGTTCCGGTTTACGAAGCAAATAAGCATCCCAAAAAATCTGCAGTTCAGTTATTTGATAAAGGGAGCTTGCAGCTATTAAAAAACATTGATCTAGGATTTACAATCACGTTTTCGGGCATTTATTTGCAGGGTAACACCATGTATTTTCAAACACTATCAGAAAACGAAGACGAGCTTCAATTTATTCGTCTGACCTGGGACTAAACAAATCTCTAAAAACTCCACAATTCAATTAGGATGGGATTCTTATAACGAATTAATTTTATGGCCTTCGGCCAATTGCGTTTTTTTGTTTTTCCACCTTAAAAGCAAGCTTTTTCGTTCAAAACAAAAAAAGCATTTCACTTTCGCGAAAAAATTGACTCGATACGACAAGGACGGGATTCATTTTTGCTTCGCAAAAATGGTCCGCAGGGGTGGTCCTGCAATAAAGTGGACCCTTACCTCCTGCTTGCAGCAGGAGAAGTCTTTTTTTGTTTCCTACGCCTCAAAAGCATCACCATAATTAATAAGTAGACCTAATGGACGGGATTGTTTTTTCACTTCGTGAAAAAACGTTTACAGGGGTGGTCCTGCAATAAAGTGAACCCTTACCTCTTGCTTGCAGCAGGAGAAGTCTTTTTTTGTTTCCTGCTTTTAAAAAGTACTAGCTAAATTTAGAGACGGGATTCATTTTTGCTTCACAAAAATGGTCCGCAGGGGTGGTCCTGCAATAAAGTGGACCCTTACCTCCTGCTT
>JBGTUV010000003.1:0-22396 GCA_041938985.1 Candidatus Nitromaritima sp.
TCTTTTATTAGTTGGTTTCTAATACCTTTTTAAATTGAATTATTAAATATACCAACTATGCTTTTAAAACATTTTCTCTATGCGCTTTTTTTGTATGTTAACTCCAAGTCATTCTTTGCAATCTGACCGCATTTAAAATAGCCAATAACGCCACCCCAACATCGGCAAATACGGCTTCTCAATGTGCCGCCCAAGCGACAAGGCCCAACACAAGTATCCAAAGCCATATATTCATACTACTACATCATTTCGATAATTTTAAAATCCTGATTGCCCCACGCATTACAAAGGCAAACACAATACCGCCTATGACCAAATCGGGCCATTTACTGTCCAAAAAATAGACCAACACCCCTGCCAGAATCACCCCTCCGTTCACGATAATATCGTTTGAGGTAAAAATGGCACTGGCCTGCATATGCGCTTCCTTACTCTTGGCTTTGTTTATTAGCCATAGAGAGACCAGATTACCAATAAGGGCGAAAATAGAAACGATAATCATCCACTGGAACAAAGGGGTCTCGCTACTGCTCAAAAACCTTCTCAACACCTCAGAAAACCCCAGCAGGGCCAAGGCCATCTGAAAGTAACCGCTGAATTTCGCAACTTTCTTCTTCCTTGAAACCGCGCCCCCTACGGCAAAGAGGCTCAAGGCGTACACAATACTATCTGCCAGCATATCCAAAGAATCGGCAATAAGACCCATAGAGGACGAAATCCACCCAGTGGTCATTTCGACCACAAAAAACCCGAAATTGATGCCCAACACCCACCAAAGTATCCTTTTTTGTTTGGTCTCGTCTTCGGCTACGGGCATTTGGGCCTGCTCCGTTTCCAGAAGTTGCTCACCCAGTTTCAATGTGCCCAAGGCACTGCTTATTTCTTCAATGCCGCCTTGGTGGTACACCTGTAGTTTCCTTTGTGGAATATCAAAATCCAAATGTTCTACCTGTGGAAAGCCCTCGAGTTTCATACGAATCATCTGTTCTTCGGAAGGGCAATCCATTTTACTTACCTTAAAAGTGGTTTGGTTTATAGTGGTCATTTAACTAATCTGTATTAATTTTACTTGTGGTCTTTAAAATTTTTACTTATTATGGGATTTCACATATTTTTCTAAAATCGACTTTAAGCTTTCCAAATATTCAACGAACGATTTATGAGTAGGTTTTGCTTCATCATCTACAGGAATCGTTATCGGATTCTCATCTAAATAGCGATAAAGTTCGGGGTATTCGTGTTCAATCCTTACTGTCAATTCGTTGATTTGTTGTGTTAGCTTTTGAATTTTCTTCATCTTCATTTTTTTATAATTTCATATATGCAACGCCCGGTCTTCGGTAGCGGCCAGACAGGCTTCCTTAAAGGTTTCTGAAAATGTGGGGTGGCCGTGCGACATCCGTGCAATATCTTCTGCCGCTGCCCTGAATTCCATCGCCACGACAGCTTCCGTATAACTATCGGCTATACGTGGACCTATCATATGAACGCCCAAAATCTCATCGGTTTCCTTGTCCGCAATCACTTTTATAAAGCCGTCGGTATCCATACTTATCTTGGCCCTTGCATTGGCCTTGAAAGGAAACGAGCCCGTTTTTATCGCTCTACCTGCGTCTTTAATTTCCTCCTCGGTAAGTCCCACACCGGCCACTTCGGGCTGTGTATAGACAATGTTCGGAATGAGGGGATAATTGATATGCGGCTTCTGACCGGCAATGCGTTCGGCCACAAAAACACCTTCTTCACTTGCTTTATGTGCGAGCATCGCACCTCGGACTACATCTCCAATGGCATAGACCCCTTTTACATTGGTCTCGAGGTTGTCATCTACCTTTATTTGTCCTTTTTCGTTGGTTTCCACTTCCAGGTTTTCGAGGCCCAGATTGTTGGTATATGGTTTTCTGCCTATGGCCATTAGGCAAAAGTCTCCTTCCAACTGCATTTCCTTGTCGTCTTTCCTGTTCTGTGCCTTAAGGGTCACCTTATCATCTGCCGCCACAGCTTTCGTGACCTTATGTTCCAGATAGAACTCGATATCCTGTTTTCTTAGGGACCTGTACAATTGATGCCCTACGGATTTGTCCATTGTATAGATAAGCCCATCAAAATACTCTACGATGGAAACCTTTGAACCCAACCTGGCGAAGACCGAACCTATCTCGACCCCAATGACACCACCTCCAACGACCATTAAGTGTTTGGGGATTTCTTTGAGGACAAGGGCTTCCGTAGAGGAAATAATCCTTTTTTTATCTATTTCTATGTTGGGCAGTGATGCGGGTTTTGACCCGGTGGCGATGACCATCTTATCGGTTTCTATGGTTTGTGTTTTGTCCTCGCCCTTAATTTCAATGGTGTTTTTGTCCTTGATGTTTCCGTGGCCTTCATAAACGGTAACCTTGTTCTTTTTCATCAGGTAGGCTACCCCGTTGATGATTTCCCCCACGACGTCCTGAACCCTTTGGTTCATTTTTGCAATATCTACGTTCGCCTCCTTGACATCAATGCCGAAATCCTCGAATTGGTGTTTGAGCTTGTGGTAATGTTCCGAGGCTTCCAGCCAGGCTTTTGAAGGGATGCAACCCACGTTAAGGCAAGTGCCGCCAAGGGTGCTGTACCTTTCGATTATAGCCACTTTAAAGCCCAGTTGTGCCGCACGTATGGCACACACATAGCCACCTGGGCCGGAACCTATAATTGTTATATCATATTTTTCCATAGTTGTATTTTTTGGGTTAAATAAGGTGGAAGAACCTTGAACTTGACTCTTGGGCGCAAGTGTTCAAAGTCCTGGAACTCCCACCTGTTATTTTTCCTTACATTTCAGGCATATTCCTTTTAATACCAGGTTGACATCGTTTATTTTATAATCACTTGGTAAACTTTCTTCCGGTATTTTATTTGGCAAACAGATTGTTTTCTTACATTCGGTACAATGAAAGTGCAGATGTAAATCCGTACCGTATTTACTTTTTGTATTTTCACCAGAAATCGCAAATTTTGCCATTCCGGTTCCATCATTTATCTGATGAATAAGTCCTTTATCCTCAAAAATCTTGAGGTTGCGATAAAAGGTCGTTCTGTTTGCTGTCTTATTGTTTTCGCTCTTCTCAGCAAAGACCTTTTTTAAATCGGAAAAGGACACGGCACTTTGCTTCCTTCTCAGATACCTGTATATCTTGGACCTCATTTGAGTAGGGCGAATACCGTGATTTGACAATATTTTTTCCGTTTTGGTCATTTTTTTAAACTTGATTCAAAACCAATCTCCTTTATTTGATTTATTTTTTAAAGGCGAGCAAGCGCAATGCATTGACCACCACCACCAATGTTGAACCCTCGTGTACGGCCACGGCGATGCCGATACTTGCCCAGCTCATTATGGTCGCAGGGATAAGCAGTGCAACCACCCCAAGACTTACCCAAAGGTTCTGCCGGATAACGGACTTTGCTCTTCTACTTAAACCGATGGCAAAAGGCAAGGTTTCCAGTTTGTCAGCCATTAATGCTATATCTGCTGTCTCAAGGGCAACGTCGCTGCCCGCTGCGCCCATTGCAATACCAACGGTACTGTTCGCCATTGCAGGCGCATCATTGACCCCATCACCCACCATTGCCAGTTTATTTTCCTGTTCCGCAAGTTTTTTGATGGCTTCCACTTTTTCCTCGGGCAGCAGGCTACCACGGGCTTCTGTCAGCCCGATTTCCTCCGCTACGGCATCGGCCACTTTCTGGTTGTCGCCCGTAAGCATAATCATCTTCTTGATGCCTATTTCCTTCAATTGCGAAAGGGTTTCCCTGGCCTTTTCCCGTGGGGTGTCCATTAGCCCGAGCATCCCTATAAATTCATCGCCCCTTTTTATTAGCATCGTGGTTTTGCCTTCCCCTTCGAGGTTTCTTACCTTTTCCGAGACTTTATCGGGGACACCATCATCTATATCCTCAAAGAGTTCCAGATTGCCTATGTAAATGGAATTACCTTGATAATTTGCCTTTATGCCCTTGCCCTGTACGGCCTCCAAATCATCGGCATCTGGAATCTTGGTGTTCTTCCCCAGCCGTTCCATTCCGTCCCGCACAACTGCCTTTGCCAGGGGGTGGTCACTCAGTTCCTCAACCGCAATCGCGATTTCCAACAGTTCCTTTTTATCTATGTTGCCAAAACTTTCGACGTCGGTAAGCTTTGGCTTCCCTTCGGTAAGTGTTCCCGTTTTGTCAAAAGCGAGAGCGGTAAGCACCCCTAAGTCTTCCAAGGGGCGACCGCCTTTTATCAAAACCCCGCCACGCGCAGCTCTAGCAACGCCACTCAATACCGCAGATGGCGTAGAAATGGCCAGCGCGCACGGACTTGCTGCCACCAATACCGCCAGGGAACGGTATAGGCTTTCGCTCCAGGTCTCATCGATGACCAGAAAAGCAAAGTTTAATACTATGACCAGTATGATGACCGATGGCACGTAGTAGCGCTCAAACTTGTCGGTCAATAACTGAGTGGGCGATTTCTGGTCTTGAGCCTCTTGCACCATTGTGACCAAGCGGTTGAGAGTAGAATCTTTTGCCTCTTTGATAACCTTTATTTCGAGGGTATTGTTGCCATTAATGGTTCCTGAAAAAACACGGTTCTCATCCGGGATATCGCTTTTTGAGGTGTACTCCTTATCCGGATTTTCTATTGGTGTTTTGTCCACCGGAACACTCTCCCCAGTAATGGGCGACTGGTCCACACTACTATTGCCCTTTACGATGACTCCATCGGCAGATATTTTACTATTGGGGCGTACCACGATAGTATCACCTATCTGTAACTCTTCTATACCCACTTCAACGGTATCGTCATCCTTTTTTAATAGTGCAGTTTTAGGCGCAAGGTCTGTTAACGCTGCAATGGATTTTTTGGCCTTGCCCATTGCATAGTTTTCCAGTGCGTGACCCAGACTGAAAAGGAAGAGCAGCAAGGCCCCCTCTGCCCATTCGCTTAAATAGGCTGCGCCCGCCGCCGCAACCAGCATCAGGAAATCGATTTCAAACTCGCCCTTGGCAACTTTGGTAACGGCCTCTTTGAGGGTAAAAAAGCCACCAAAAAAGTAGGCTGCAATATAGAGCCCAAAAGGGATGTTCGCTGAAACCCCTGAATATTTTTCCAACAGGAAACCTGTAATTAGTGTGACCCCACTTAAAATCGCAAAATAGAGCTCCGTGTTTTTACCGAAGATGCCACCGTGGTCGTGATTGTGACCATCTTCCTTGCTGTGTTTTTCCTTGTCTTTCATATTATCATTATTTTTGTTATCGTTAATTAAGATTTAATCCACTTTTGGGCTTGTATTTTGTTAAAGGTTAACACATTTGCTATTTCCAATTCATTTTTTGCAACCGTATTGCATTGACAATGGCAACGAACGAGACACCTACGTCGGCGAACACAGCCTCCCACATCGTAGCCAAACCGATGGCACCCAAAACCAGGAAAATCCCTTTTACCCCAAAAGCAAGACCAATATTTTGCCATACGATACGGCGTGTTGAGCGTCCAATTTGGATACCTCGGGCCATCCTGCTTGGTTGGTCGGTCTGAATGATGACATCTGCGGTCTCTATGGCCACATCGCTGCCCAAACCGCCCATTGCGATACCCACATCACTGGCTGCGAGCACGGGTGCATCGTTGATGCCGTCGCCCATAAATGCTACCGTAGATTCAGGTTGTTCTTTGAGCTTTTCGACCTCGTTGAGCTTATCTTCCGGTAGCAAGCCGCCTTTGGCCCAATCAATATTCAGTTCCTTTGCAACTTGTTGGGTTATGGAATCCTTATCTCCAGAGAGCATTATGATTTTAGCTATTCCGGCCTCCCGAATCTGTTGAATGGTGTGATGCGCGTCTTCCTTAAGTTCATCGGCAATGGTCACATAGCCTGCGAATTTTCCATCGATGGCGACCATCACTATAGATTCGACTATTGCATCGGTTTCAGGGGGAACATCAACATTATTGGAAGTCATCAAAGCTTTGTTGCCGACCAAGACCTCCTTATGGTTGACTATGCCCTTCAATCCTTTTCCTGCTACTTCAGAAACTTCGGATGCCTTAAAATCAGCACCTTCCGCCTTGTATTCAAGAATTGCCTTTGCGATGGGATGGGTGGATTGTTCTTCCATCGCCATCAGGTATTGCATCATTTCGGCTTCGCTCAATACAGGAAATTCTGCTTCCCCTTTGACTGCGCTCAGGGCAGGCGCGAAATTATTTTTGGTCACCACTTCCTTAATCTTAAAGACCCCTTTGGTAACGGTTCCGGTTTTGTCCATCACCACAGTATTCACTTTGGTCATTGCATCGAGAAAGGATGCACCTTTGAACAGGATTCCGTTGCGCGATGCCGCACCCAGACCGCCGAAATAGCCCAGTGGAATGGAAATGACCAAGGCACAAGGGCAGGAAATCACCAAGAAAATTAAAGCTCGGTATAGCCAATCCCTAAACACATATTCATCGACAAAAAAATATGGTAACAAAGTGAGTCCGATAGCAAGGAAAACCACGATGGGCGTATAAATCCTGGCGAACTTTCTAATGAACAGTTCCGTCTTTGATTTTCGAGCGGTAGCATTCTGTACCATATCCAGAATACGGGCGATAGAACTGTCCTTGAATTTCTTGGTGGTTTCTACCTCGATAACACCATCGAGATTGATGCTTCCCGCAAAGACTTTTTCATTCTGTGTTATGGTGTCGGGCTTGCTTTCACCCGTAATCGCAGCGGTGTTCAGCGATGCTTTTTCAGACAGCAAAATGCCATCCAAGGGGATTTTCTCACCCACGCGTACCTGAATTTTTTCACCAATCTCAACAGTTTCTGGGTTGACCGAAACAAAATCCCCATTTTTATAAACCAATGCTTCATCGGGTCGCGCATCCAGAAGTGCCTTGATGTTTCCTTTCGCCCGATTGACTGCGGCGTTCTGGAACAGTTCGCCCACGGCATAGAAGAGCATAACGGCCACTCCTTCGGGATATTCGCCTATGGCAAATGCTCCCAAGGTGGCAATGGACATCAGGAAAAATTCTGTAAAGAAATCGCCATTTTTAATACTTTCCCATCCCTCCTTGATGACGGGAAAGCCAACAGGGATGTAAGCCACCGTGTACCACACAATCCTGACCCATCCCTTAAAGAAAGGAAAGGCATCGAAATAGTCAATGGCGATACCAACTATGAGCATCACAAAGCTGAAAATTGCCAGCAGATAGGTTTTGAGCTTTTTTTCGCTCGCTGAAATTACAGTGGACTGTTTCCCTTTTAGCTCCCGTAGCTGTAGTTTTTTCTTTTTCATCCTTTTGTTGAGACCCAGGTCATTGCCTGCTCTTTATTTTTAATATCAAAAAATTTAACTTCAGACTTTATGAAAAAATCAGTTGCCTTCGCGGCCCATTCCTGCCATTTTTTATTGCCCACAAAGGCCATCTTGCCATAATCTTCCAAATGAGCCGAATCAATCTTTAGGTCTTCCCAAAAGCCTTTAAGGGTATAGCCTTTAAAATCTTCCATTTCAAAATAGAAATCCACTTTATGCCCTTTTTCTATGATGTTGTGGATAAGCGGATGCATCTTTTCCATATCCTTTTCCGTAAGTTTCCCGCTGATTTTAGCGGCAATAAGATGTTCCTGTTCTAAGTTTATTATCTGTAGCATATCTGTATTTTTATGTTCATCTATTTAAAATATTCATTCATTGTAAGTGCAAATATCCATTGGCTTTACACTTACTTCTCTTAATTATAAAGCGCCTTCTCTTTTCCTAAGTGCAAGATGGCTTCGGGCAAATCGAGTTCGCGCGTGGCATTGCCCGTGCGTATATAAAACCGTGACCTCCCGTCCTGACTTAGATAGACCGGTATTTTGGCCGGGGCTATTTCTATGTAGCACACGTCATTTTCTCCATATCTGTAGAAAGATACATTTACAGCCGTACATAAATGGGTGCCCAATTTTAGAGATATCAACTGCATCAGGAATTGCTCGAAACCATCTGTATCAGGTTTTTTCAAAGTTTCAAAATCCTGATTTAAACCAAGGATGTTGCCGTTATCATCTACTCCTATGAGCAATTTACCACCTTTGGTGTTCATAAAGCCCGCTATGGTCTTGGCAATTACAAATTCCAACTGTTTATTCACTTTGGATTGACGTAAATCCCACCTCAGGGTAGCCTTGAATTCAACAAACTGATTTTCGCCATTTTTGATAAGCGCTATAATTGCATTGCCGTCATTCCTTTTCTTTGTTAAAATGAAAATTTTATTTCTAAGAAAAGCCATAAGGGCAAGGCTACTACCCATAATCCCAAACAAAACATTTTTGAATATTTGGTCTATATCACCAAAGCGTATCGTATTTTTAATGGTTTTTAAAAAAAGTGCATACCAGTTACCAGTATCCCCAGTTTCATCATATAGGTAAAGTGATAGAGCCAAAGGCTGAATGATGAACAGTCCAAAGAGAAAACCGATTACTATTATATACACGATTTTTTTTCTATAAACCATATTTTTAAGACCTTGGCTATTCATACCTTGGGATTCATACTTTTTCTCTGGAACTGATAATTACACGCTTTTTCATTTTAACAAATTCAATATTTTATTTCGCCATCGTTATTCTTCAATCCAGCTTTTAGCAAGCTCTTTATCTTCCGAATGAAAATATTTAATATGTGCCTCAGAGAATGGCAAAAGATTTTTGGTAAATTCTTCCTGCCATTCTATACTACCTACAAGTGCCACTTTCTTTAAATGGTCTTGTTTTGGAATTTTGAATTCCATTTCATTTTCTACAGTTTGATGCCTTGTATTTTTGACTTCACTTACTTCTATATACCAAGCAGCACTTTTGTATTTTTCAAGGTGCTCACTAACAGCCGTTATTAGCATAGCAACATCATCTTTGTCCATACCATTTTCTGCCAATGAGTATAGGATGTTATCTTTTTTATAAATCGCTAACATAATAGGATTTTTATGGTTTATATTTCTTGATATTAATTATTCTGATTGCCTACTGCATTTCTCACACACACCTTTTACAACCAGATTGATATCTTCTGTGATATAACCCTCTGGTAGATTGATTTGTGGTATTTTATGTTCTGTGAGGCAAACGGTTTCATCGCAGTTGCTGCAATGAAAGTGCAGGTGCAGGTCGTTGCCCACCTCACATTCACAATTCTCTTCGCAAAGGGCGTACTTTAGTACTCCTGTGCCATCTTCAATTTGGTGTACGATGGCATTTTCTTCAAAGGTCTTCATCGTTCTATACAAGGTGCTCCTTTCGGATATTTTGAAATCCTTTTCCAAATCGCCAAGGCTAATGGCCACCTCTAATTCTGCCAAGCGCTTATAGGTCATTAGCCGCATAGCTGTTGGTCTTATGCCTTTGCTTTCCAGAAGTTGGACTATTTTTTCCATTTCTATCACTGGGTTTTAAAGGTCGTACCGTTTTAGGGATTCACCTGTTTTGATTTGGAAGGCATCCTCAATATCAGATAGATAAATAATTCCGTCGCCAGGTTCGGGCGTTTTACCATTTTCTAAGATGATGTCGATTGCTGATTGCGCTTCTTCATTTTGACATACCAATTCCACTTTAACAACTGGGCTATCGGTTACATTAAAATCAAGGGAAGGTCTTGCTCCTTTTGCTTTGAATGCCCCAGTACCCTCTGCTTGTGAAAGGGTCATACTTTTAAAACCATTATCGCTAAGGGCCTCGATGACCCTTTGAATGCGGTTTGGTTTTACAAATGCTTTTATTTCCTTCATATTAAGGTTTTTAAAATGTTAATCGATTTTGAACCGAGCCTATTTTCTAATTTTTAACTAACTTATTAAGACGATAAACAAACCCGGAATCAAAACCTTTGCTAATTATAGGACTAGTGGTCGTGATCCAATTCACCTTTAATCATTTCCGAGGAAAGCATATAAGCCCCTTTGATGACCACTTTGGCATCCGTTGAAACGTCGGCGGGAAGGTTTATTTCTACAAAGCCTAAATCTTGAATACCAATGCTTACAGGTATTCTTTTAAACTTGATTTTATTTTCTTCTGGTGCTTCGTCTTCATCCACGATAAAAACGTAGGACTGTTCTCCTTCCTTGATGATTGCTTCTTCAGGAACTGCAAAGCCTGACTTTTTACCCTGTATAATTCGTCCTTCTACATACATACCTGGTAAGAGGTCGCCGTTTTTATTGTCTATATCTGCGTGTACGTGCAGTGCTTTGGGGTCTTCCTCAAAAGTCTTTCCAATGGAATGTACTTCGGCACTTAACAGCTCATCTGGTCTTGACGCTACCGTAAATTGTATTTTTTGACCCTCCTTTACTTTAGGAATATCTTTTTCGTACACCTTAAGGTCCAAATGAATTTTAGAATTATCACTTACCGTAAACATCTTGGATTGTGGTGCCACGTAATCGCCCAAGCTTACCATTACTTCATCGACATAGCCCGAAATTGGTGTAGTAATAGGTACGGCTGAAAATATTTCACCTTGTTCAACCTTAGTTGTATTGATTCCCAACAGGCGTAATTTTGACCTTAATCCATTTACACTCGATGTTGTAGAACGAAATTTGGATTGTGCCATTTGAAATTCCTTGCCCGAAGAAACACCTTTATCATAAAGGGTCTGCTTGCGCTCAAAATCTTGTTTAAGAAACACGAGTTCATCGTTCTTTTCCTGATATTCCTGTTGCATAGAAATGATATCTGGGTGTTCCAAATAGGCCAGAACCTCACCCTTTCGTACTTTATCTCCTTCTATTACTTTGATGGAACGTACATTACCGCCTACAAAAGGACTAATGTTGGCCATATCTTGAGGAAATAGCTCGAGGTTACCTGTAACTTTAATATTGTTACCGAGGTTTCTTTTTTCCAAGGTCTTGGTCTCCAAGCCAATGGTCTCTATTTGTTGTGTTGTAAGTTCTACCACGCCTTCTTCTCCTTCTTCCTCGTGGCCACCTTCTTCTTCGTCGTGACCCTCTTCGCCGTGTGTATCTTCTCCAGTAGCTTCGGTTTTTGAAACGTCTTCAGCTTCATTATGACCCAATTCAGAATCGGGTTTGCTGTTACAGCCTACCAATAAGAAGGTTAATAGTACTGTTATAATTATTGCTATATTTTTCATTATATTCTCCTTTTTTAGGTTTATAAATTGCCCAATTGATACTGTAACTCAATGGCTTGTTGATTATACTGGTTAATAAATTGTAAGTGGTTCTGTTTTATGCGAATGGCACTGTTTAAAATCGTGATATAGTTTACATAGTCTATCTCGCCTTCTTTGGAAGCAAGTTCTGCAGTTGTAATCTGCTCTTCGGCCAAAACCAGTGCACCTTCTTGGTAATAATTCAGCGTTTTTTGGGTTTTTTCCAATGATTTTAACAATTGTGACACCCTGCTTTCGGTTATTGCCTTTTGTTCCAAATATTGGTTCTCGGCCACCAAAGCATCTGCTTTAGCAGCCTTGACCCTTGCTTTTTGAGGAAAGAACCACAACGGAATACTTATACCTGCTTGATAGGTGTTGAACCCTGAAACATCGTCAACGATTTGTCTTCCATAGGTCAAATTGAACTTTGGCAGAAACTGGGATTTTTCTACCCCAACGTTGGCTTTGCTCACCTCGGCATTTTGCATAGAATATTGCAACAATGGATTATTGTCTATGGATGTTGAATCTATAACGCTCATATAATTCAACGGTTCGTAAGTACCTCCAACGGTTTCAATTTCTTGGTCAATCCCCAAATACTGTTTAAGCGCCCTTTTGGCAATCTCGATATCGTCATAGGCCTGTTGTCTCAAGACCTGTATCTGTTGATATTCAGAAGAAGCCGCGATAAATTCCAGCTTCCCAGTTTCACCAGTATCAAAACGTAGTTCTGCGGCTGTCTTGAAGTTGTTATACACACTATCTAACTGCTCCGCGAAGCGCAACTGGGCTTTGTTATAATTTATCTGGTCATAGGCTTGCATCACATTACGCACTAATTGTTGCTCGCTCAGGGCATAAAACTTCTCACCCAACTGAACACGTTGCTTATAGAACTTGGATTTTGAGAAACCAGATAACAAATCGATATTTCCCTGCTGAACCCCAATGGTAGTTTGCACACCGGGCAGGTCATTACCGAATTCTTCCTTGCCCGTAAAAATTTGCGTGCTACCAAGGTCGAAACTTGTTCCTTTCATCGCCCGCTCACGGTCTATAAAAGACTGACTTTCCTTAAGGGAAGGATAATTTTCTTTTGCCAAAGAAATAGCTTCCTCCAAAGTAACAGTCTGTGCTATTCCGCTATCTTGCGCATTTACTGAATTTGAGGTTAAAAATCCTCCCAAGCTCAATAGCACAACCAAAACAGTAGTGCTCTTGTTAATATAGCTTGGGTCGTTACCGTTATCCTTTCGTTGCTTACGAGCTTCCAACCAATAATACAAGACTGGAAGGACCACAAGTGTTAAAAATGTTGCTGTGAGCAATCCTCCAATTACCACCGTTGCCAATGGTCGCTGCACTTCTGCACCGCCCGAAGTAGAAAGCGCCATAGGGATAAAGCCCATAATGGCCGCCGTTGCCGTTAATAAAATAGGGCGTAGGCGCTCGTGCGTTGCCTCGTATATTCGTTTTTTTAAGTCTGTCATTCCACTTTCTTTTAGTTCATTGAATTTGTTTATCAGTACCAATCCATTTAATACCGCTACCCCAAAGAGTACAATAAAACCGACTCCTGCTGAAATACTGAATGGCATCCCCCTTATCCAAAGGGCAAACACTCCGCCAATGGCTGCCAGAGGCACTGCCATATAAATCATTAGTGATTGTGAGAACGAGCTCAAAGCGAAATAGAGCAAAATGAATATCAGAAAAAGTGCGATAGGTACTACAATCATCAATCGGTCTGATGCACGCTGTAAGTTCTCGAACGAACCCCCGTAGGTTACAAAATAGCCCGGTGGCAGTTTTACATCTGTTTCCAATTTTTGCTGAATTTCTTCAACCATCGATTTTACATCACGTCCACGAACGTTGACACCTACCGAAATACGGCGCGAGGTGTTGTCTCTTGAAATCTGCATTGGCCCTGGTTTGTAACTTATATTTGCAACTTCTTTTAAAGGTACTTGTGCACCACTTGGTAGGTCGATATACAGATTTTTAAGATTATTAATGTCTTGCCTAAACTCTTTCGCCAAACGAATAACCACATCAAAGCGTTTTTCGCCCTCAAAAATCACACCTGCCGATTCTCCCGCAAATGCAGCACTTACATAATCATTTAGCTTATCAACAGTTACTCCATACTGAGCCATTTTTGCACGATTGTATGCTACCGTCATCTGTGGTAAACCGCTCGTAGCTTCCACATTGAGGTCGGCCGCTCCGGGAACACTCCTAATGACCGCGGCGATTTCTTGAACCTTGTCTGCCAATACGCCCAAATCTTCCCCATATAACTTTATGGCCACATCCTCACGAACACCCGTTAGCAATTCGTTAAAACGAAGTTCCACGGGTTGCGTAAACACGAAATTCACACCGGGAACCACTGAAATTTTTTCCTGTATTTTTTCTATGAGTTCGTCCTTGCTCTCTGCACTGGTCCATTTGCTCTTATCCTTTTCAAGAATGATATAGCTATCGGCAATGTCCATCGGCATTGGGTCGGTAGGAATTTCGGCGACCCCTATTCTGGAAACCACTGTTTTTACTTCAGGAAATTCATTGATTAAATTTTGAAGTTTTTTTGATGCCTCTATAGATTCTGTAAGACTACTACCTGGTTTTATCAAGGCCTGAAATGCAATATCGCCCTCATCAAATTTGGGTATGAATTCGCCACCCATATTGCTGAAAATATATCCTGCAATCAATAATAAGGCGACTGCACCTATAACCACACCAGCTCTAAAGCGAAGTGCAAAATTGAGCAAGGGAACATACGCCCTGTTTAAACCGGACATTATTTTATCACTGAACCTGTCAATTTTGTTTTCAAATCTGGCAAACCAACTATTCTGATTTTTGGCAGGTTTGAGAAACATTGACGAAATCATTGGCACGTAGGTAAGACAAAGGATAATGGCTCCCAAAACTGCAAATCCGAAAGTAAACGCCATTGGACGGAACATTTTTCCTTCAACACCGGTCAAAAAGAGAATCGGTGTAAATACGATAAGGATAATTAGCTGTCCGAAAAATGCCGAATTCATCATTGTACTTGCCGAGTCGTAGGCGATTTCGTCCATTTCGGCCTGACCTATCGCTGCTTTTGATTTTTTCATCCGTTGATGGATGTGGAATACCATTCCTTCTACAATAATAACTGCACCATCCACAATGATTCCAAAATCGATTGCTCCCAAGGACATTAAATTGGCCCACACGCCAAATTGCTTCATCAAAATGAATGCAAAGAGTAATGATAGCGGAATTACAGAGGCTGTTATCAATCCGCCACGGAAACTTCCCAAGAGTAATACCAGTACAAAAATCACGATAAGCGAACCTTCAATAAGATTTGTTTCTACGGTACTTGTTGTTCTTCCAATGAGTTCACTACGACTTAAAAAAGGTTCGATATAAACACCTTCTGGAAGCGATTTTTGAATTTCGCCGATGCGCTCCTGTACATTTTCTATGACAGTGCCAGGGCTTTCACCTTTAAGCATTAAAATTTGGCCACCAACAGTTTCGTGACCATCTTGGGTAAACCCACCATAGCGCACTTGATTGCCAAAACCTACTTTTTCGGCAACGTCCCTTATCAACACTGGACTTCCGTTTTGAGTGGTTACAACAGTGTTTTCCAAGTCCTCAAGGCTACGTGCTAAACCCTCGCCACGAATAAAATTGGCTTGGTGGTTTTTCTCGATGTAGGCACCACCTGTATTGGCATTGTTCATCTTCAGGGCTTCAAAAACCTGATTCATTGTAATGCCAAAACTTTTAAGTTTGTCAGGATTTATTGCCACTTCGTACTGCTTTACGTAGCCTCCAAAAGCATTAACTTCAACTACTCCAGGAACTAATGCCATTTGGCGCTTTACAATCCAATCCTGAATGGTACGAAGCTCCATTGCATCGTATTTTTCTTCGTAGCCTTCCTTTACTTTTAAGGTATATTGGAATATTTCGCCCAAACCTGTAGTTATGGGTGCCATAAATGGCTCGCCGAAGCCTTCGGGGATTTCACCTGCAACTTCGGCTAATTTTTCTTGCACCAATTGCCGGGGCAGGTAGGTGCCTGCTTCATCCTCAAAGACAATGGTAACCACAGACAGCCCAAATCGGGATACGGAACGTAGCTCGATAACGTCAGGCAGATTTGCCATTGCCAATTCTACTGGATAGGTAACAAATTGCTCAATATCTTCAGTACCTAAATTTGGGGCAACAGTAATAACCTGTACTTGGTTGTTGGTAATGTCGGGTACAGAACCCAAGTTTATAGTGGCCATAGACCAAATGCCCGTACCCACAAGCGCCACTATAAAGAGCCCAATAATAAACTTGTTATTAATGGAAAATGAAATGATTTTGTTAATCATAGAGAAAGTATTAATTCAGTTTAAACCTCGCAATGCAAATAGATGCAATGCGTTTATAATGTGATATTTATTTTAAAAAGCATCACGATAGGATATAGCTATCCTTTAAAAAACTGAATTATACTTTAGGGGGCTGGAATAGGGATTCCAGATATCTGGAAGCGAAGTTTACTTTATATAGGCTAAATTGCTTTCTATCTTCAAACTTTAACCAATTTGTTGTATCGGTATTTTTATTTGCAGCAAACAAAACTAAGGGGTGACAACATTGATGATGGCTATGTACAGGTGCACTCTCCTTATCAGAGTCATTGTGGTGCCTTTCATCTTTTGCTTCCTTACCAAAGTAATCCTCAATTAGATAATCGAGGAAAGAGTCACCATAAACTTTATGTTTCTGATAATGGGTTACGATGTTTGAAATTTCTTTTATGGGTCCACAAAAATCCATATCAAGACTAATTCCCTGAAAAAAGAATAATAGCGACATTGATATGGAAAAAAGTGTTTTCATAAATTTTAACAAAGATACAAATTAATCGATGCACAGGTTGTGCAAAGATTGTTCAGATGTTAGCAACAATATTTGTTTTCTTGAATTGGTGGACAAGGAACTGTTCCATAGGAGCAATAAACACAACAATCGCCTTCTTTTGGTCGTAATACTTTTTTACAATTCTCACATTCGTAAAAGAATTGACAGGACTCCGTTGGCATTTCCTCTATTTTTTTATGCCCGCAGTTTGGGCAAGTTATTTTATATCTATTTGAATTTTCATTTCCTCGTACGATTTTTACTATACAATTTTCGGGACAGAACACGAGAAAGCTATTACGTTATTTGCTGAAAGAGTTGTAAAATTTCGGTGCACTTTAAGTAATAACCTCAATAGATGAGTAAAAGAATTTCTGCACTTTTATCGTTTTTCTAGTATAGAAATAGCTTTCCCTTTATAATTAACCACATACATTGTACCATTTACAATTTCAATATCTGTTGGTTGATTGAATTTGCCCGATACAATTTGTAAAAGTTTACCATTTAAATCGTAAATCAAAACTCGGTTACCTTCAAAATCGGCAACGATAACTTGTGAATCTGTTACTTTTAAACCTGTTGCGACCTTAATGCTTTCATTCCAACCAATCATTCTTACATAATTGCCTTCAAAATCAAATACCTGAACACGATTGTTGTATGCATCAGCAACGTAGATTAAATCATCGCTCATTTCAACATCTGTTGGATAGTATAGCTCACCATCATCATGCACTTCTGTTCCTAAAATTATTACTTTATCCTCTTGTTGTAAAATGATTTGATGATTGTAAAAATCAGCAATAGCAACAGTATTTCCAAAAACAGATACTCCACCAATTCCATCAGTATTTTCTTTTAATTCGAGAGTTGAAACATTTCCGTTTTCAATAATTTTTAAGCTGTCTGATGTGTATTCGGGAACATAGATTTTACCTTCTTTAATTGCCATGTGCATGGGGCGTTGAAGACCATTAAATGCTTCAAGGATATTTCCATCCAAGTCAACTTTTACAACACGATTGTTATCGACATCCGAAAGCCAAAGGAAATTATTTTGTGAAACAATGCCTATAGGTGAAACATTCTCTAACGGAATTTCCTTGCTGAATTTCCAGCTTGTGGTTTCCTGTTTCTTTTTCTTATTTTCATGACACCCTGAAATTACAAGCAATCCAAGAAAAAAAGACATGATGTTAATTTTCATCTTTCATCTCAAAAGGATTTTCAGAAAAAACGATGCTACTTGGTGTGAATCCTGCATCAGTGACAATTTTTTCAAGCATTTTCTTTGCTGGTTTTTTGGATTTCAGCACAGTTAAATATGCTATCCCTTCTTCAACATTAATTTTAATGTTTTTAACGCCATCGGTTTCTTTTAGCTTCTTTTCCAAACCATAAGCACAAAAAGGACACGCCAATCCTTTAACTTCAACCTTTACATAAGTGAGCTCTTGCTCACTGGTTTGTGCATTTACTGCCGTACTGCTTGCCATTGAAAATAATAGTATTAAAGCTAATAATCCTATTTGCTTAAATATATTCTTCATAATCTTATTTTTTAGTTTAATAAAAATCGTGTGCCCAATAAAACCATATACTCTGTTTTATTGGTCGTTATGTTGTTTTGAACTATCGGAATCTGAAAACTGGTTTCAAACAATATTCTTCTTCCAGGGATAAATTGAAGTCCTGGCGATATAAAAAGTGTATGTATTTTTGGGTCGAAAACATAATTGCCATTGAATTCTAAATACGTATTTAGCTGTTTTTGCGGATATTTGTGTGGCAACAAAGGCACGCCAATTGAAAAATTATACAAAAAATTATCCGAAGCATTTTTGTTGGTAATGTTATATCCAAAATCAGCATAAAGTCCTTTTTTGGTTGTTAACTTCCCGATTACAAGACCAACGTAGGTTTGATAAAGTCCCGAACCAATGGCAGGAATTGATGACGTTTTTCCTGTGGGAAATGTTTGTTTAACCATTCCCAAAATTCTAAAGGTTTTGGCTTTTCCATCTTTTTTGTAAAGTTGGTATTTGGCAAATACCGTCATATCTGCAAAGCCTCCTGTTGTTTCTGCTCCTTTAGGTGTTATGAACCTGAACGGAAATATTCCGCCCACTTGAAACTTTGAAGTAATGTTATAAGGAATGCCTATTGGTTGCACATAAATAGTGGCATTTTCCTTGGATATGAGTTTACCAAAAGTCCTAATTCCATTTCCTTCCAATCCAAGCATTATAGGTGTTTCTGTTGTAATTGGTGGGCCTTGTGCAAATACTGATGTTGTGGCAAGTACACCTATTAATATTATTAGTCTACTCATTTTTATTCTTATTAATTACATATCCTTTTGATAGAATCACTTTTTTTATGTCATCGACATTTGTCTTGGTCACATCAAATTCAATTACGGAAGTACCTTTTTCATAGGATGATTTGACTTGTATTACACCATCAATTTTATTCACAGAATTATTAATGTTGGTTTCACAACCTTGACACACCATCCCTTCAATATTTAACTTTACGGATTGAATATCTGTTTGATTTACAATCACTATTTCATTTCCGTTAGTTTGATGGAATATTTGAGGATAATATGAAGCTAATGTCATTATAACCACAAACACAGCAACCACCAAACATAGATTTTTGATTTAAAAAATGATGGTTTATCAGTTTCACAGTTACCGCAATCAACTTTCTTCTTTTTATAAACTTGATAAAAAGCAAAGCCCAATGACAAGAATGCAACTGCCAACAAATAAGGTTTTAGGGCAATGAGCCAAGAGAAATATATTGAGCTTCCGCTAATACCCGCAACTCCCGTAAATAGAAGTGGTCCCCAACAGCAAAGCTTTAGGGAAACTGCTGAAAACATAGCAGTTCCCAACGATGCTTTTTTGTCCAATTTAATGATTGCCATACCTAACAGTTTCCTATTCCTGCATTGGTCAAATCATCTTTTGTAATTTGGATGTTTGTACAGCAATCTAATAGTTTTCCATTAACAGCAATCGCGGGAACTCTTTTAACTCCATATTCCTTCATTTTTGACACACAGATTTTACTTTCGCATTGCTCAGATAAGTTATGAAGTGTTATTTCGCAGTCTTTTCCTGCTGTCTCTTTTACTAAATGTACCACAGGCTCGCAAACTGTACAACCTGCTGTAAAAATTTCGATTTGTCGTTTCATCTTATTAAAAGTTTAAATTAATAATAGAACAAAGATGAGAACGGAAGGTAGGGGGTAAACAAATCTTTTTCAGACTTTTTTTTTGTTGTAGTCTTTTAACCTGTTTTCAATGGTTTGTATTTCTTTCAATTTATCTGTCAAGTCGGACAATTCCAAGTTGGGGAATTCACGTTTTAGGTAATCAATTTTATCTTCATTGCCACAGTTTCCGGGGCAAGAGTCAACTGCATTTACGATTCCAATTGCGAGTGCTTTGCGATACACTTCGTCTAACAGTAAATAATGTGCTTTTTGGATTCCTTTATCAATGGACTTGAATTGAATGTTTATTTGTTCAGGGTCTTTGCCTTCATCGAGCATTTTTACGATTCCATTTATCTGCCGCTTAATGTTTTAAGTCTTGTTTTAATATCTAAAATTAAATCGGATGGTAATTTATGTGACTCTTTTTTCATACCAAATTTTTTAACTCGCACAGCAACTCAATTTAGAAACATCTTTTCCAAAGGTAATTGCCGCTAATTTGATTCCTTCACTTAAAGTTAAGTAGGGATAAAAACTTTCAGCCAAATCTTTTACAGTAATACCAAACTTAATAGCTATACTTAATTGCTGTATAAGTTCACCACCTTCAGGTGCTATGACTCTTGCACCTATTAATTTATCAGTTTCGGTATTACGAATTAACTTTATAAATCCTCTAATATCCTGGGCAGCCAATGCCCTTGGAACGTGAATTAATTCTAGTTTAGATACTTCAAAAGGTATGCCTTTTTTTTCTGCTTCTACCTCATCTATTCCCGCTCCTGCAATTTGCGGGTCGGTAAATACCACCCAAGGTAATGACGCATAATCTACACTACTTTTTGATAATGAAAATGCATTGTTGACCGCAGTATTACCTTCGGTTGCTGCTGTATAAACAAATGGTGGTGTATTGGTGACATCACCTGCTGCGTAAATATTGGAAATATTCGTTTCCATTTTTGCATTAACCATAATGTGACCTCTTTCTGTTAGTTTTAAATCCAGATTTTCTAAACCTAATTTTGAAGTGTTTGGTTTTGTTCCTGTCGCAACAACAATATGTCCTTTTTCAATTAATTGTGTAGTTGAGCCATCAGGACAAGTACACTGAATAATTATATCGGCTCCTGATTTTTCAAATTTTAAGGCTCTGAAATTTGGAAGAATTTCTATACCTTCCTTTTTATATTGCTGGACTAAAACATCTGTTATATCACTTGTTTGACTTCTTAAAGGTCTGTCCGTAAATTCAATAATTCTAACTTTTACCCCGAATCGGCTGTAAGCTTGAGCAATTTCCAAGCCAATATAACCTGCCCCCATAATAGTAAGGCTTTCAGGTTTTTCTTTTAAGTCGAACAATGATACATTGGTTAAGTAGCCAACGTCATTTAAACCTTCAATATTTGGAATGTTTGTAGTAGCTCCAGTTGCTATAACAATGTTAGTAGCTGTATATGTATCCTGGTCATCAACAATAATAGTATTCTTATTTACAAATTGAGCCCATCCCTTTAGCATTGTTAGATTTTCAAAATCGCTTACAACATCAATATATTTTTGCTGTTGTAATGCAGTAACCAATGCTTTTTTGTCTTTTATAACTTGTGCAAAATCAATATTGACTCCTTTTGGTTTAATCCCTTTAAAATTTGAATGTGTAGCGTGATATGCGGTTTCGGCAGCCCTAATCAAATTTTTGGAAGGGACACAACCAACATTTACACAAGTGCCTCCAAAATCCAACCCGCCATTTATCATTAGTGTTTTAAGTCCTAAACCTTCGGCTTTTATCGCTGCTGAAAACGCTGCAGAACCACCTCCAATGATAATTAAATCGTAATCGTTTTTATCGTTGAAACTATCTTTCATAGTAGTATTCTCCGAATTTGAAACAGTAGTGGTTTTCTTTTCAACTTTATTAAGGACAGAATAATCGCCAATGGCATTTACGGCATTGATTAATTCTTTTTTACCCATTTTATTAGTATCAATAGTAAATTCTCCTATTCCCGTTTCGTGATTTACAGCACTGCTTATAACGCCACCTTTTGCGTTCATATCTTTTTCGATATGTGATGAGCATCCACTACAGGTCATTCCGTTGATTTTCAATATTACGGTTTCTTTATTTACTGACATAGCTTGATTTTTATTAAGGCTCTAGACTAGTAGACTTATATTTTTCATTGATAGATTCGTATATTTTAAATGTGGAAGTTTAATAAATCAGGCTTTCCCTTCAATATTTTCTTTTACAACTTTTACTTTATAACCTTTCTTTTCGATAACCTTTTTTAAGGCCTCAATGCTGGTTTTTGTGTCATCAAACTCAATAATGGCTATATCACCAGGATATTTAACTGAATGTTCGATTATCCCATTAGCTTCTTTAAGTGCCTTATAAATAGTATTGGAACACCCTGCACAAGTAATACCAGTGATTTTAAATTTAACTATTTTCACTGTTTGTTGATTATTGTTTATTGTGACCTTTTTATCGCTTTTTGAAGTTGGGCAACATTGAGCATTTAGCTGAAATGAAATTAATGACAATACAAGAATTGGTAGAACTAATAATTTATTCATAACTATTTATTTTCTTTATGAATTACTTTATAACCTGTGGCGTTAATTGCTTTCTCGATTTCCGTTTCATTAGTTTTTGTTTTGTCAAACTCAACGATTGCATTTCCGTTTTCGTAGGATGCTTTTGAACGTACAATTCCATTGAGTTTGTTTATTTCGTGGTTTACGTGTTCTTCACAACCCGTGCAGGTCATTCCGCTGATTTTATATTCAGTGGTTTTAATGTCTGATTTGTCAACTATGATTATTTGCTTTTCTGTACTTGGATAAAAAATCCCTGAATAGTATGGGAAAGCCAACATTATTATAGCAAGTAGAGTTACTATTCCTAAAAAGGTTTTTGATTGAATAAATTTAGGCCTTCCTGCCTTGCTGGCAGGCAGGTCATCTGTCTCACATTCACAGTCAATTTCTTTTTGGG
>JBGTUV010000004.1:0-19830 GCA_041938985.1 Candidatus Nitromaritima sp.
TGGATGACCTCTTGTTTGCTTGGGTCGTGGCAAAGCACGTCAAATCAAACGCGATCGTTTATGCTCGTGATGGGGAGGTACTGGGTATTGGTGCGGGTCAGATGAGTCGAGTCGATTCGTCGCGACTAGCTGTAGAAAAGGCACGCCAACCTCTTAAAGGTTGTGTTATGGCTTCCGATGCGTTTTTCCCCTTTCGAGATTCGATTGATACAGCAGCTAAGAGCGGTGTTTCAGCCATTATTCAGCCAGGTGGGTCTATTAGAGACAAAGAAGTTATTCAAGCCGCTGATGAACATGGCATGTCCATGATTTTCACCTCCATTCGTCACTTTAAACATTGAGTTCGTTTCTTCGAATTTTAAGGGCGATATTGATCATACCTATAAACTAGCAAATAAACTCCTGCCTGAAAAAGCCGATAAGCTTTGGAGAGTTGATAGAATTAACTCTTAATACCTTTAATCATTAGTTGAATATTGTTAAATATTTAGTTAGAGAAATTGGTTTTTCTGGTTCACCTTACCCTGTTCGCTCCGTAATAGCGTGATTGATTATGAAAGTTCTCATCAAGGCAGCAATAATCTTACTTTTAGTTTTAGCTGGGGGAGGCTTCTATGCCTGGAAACAATTCGAGCCTACGGCCATTGAACTCAGGGCAAAAGACCAAGAAAAATATGATTTGATGATGGCAGAAGCCAAATCTTTAATTGGTTTTGGAGAGGCACAAAAACTTTACGACGAACTGCAAGCAATGACTCCTAGGGATAGTATTGATGTGCGCTACAGAAAGTGGAAAGAGAGGCAAGAAACGGATGAGGAGTTTAGTAAAGCCTACCTTGATGAAGAGCAAAAGGCTAGAGGGCAGGTTAACAGTAAAAGAAAATCCACACACAATACAAAAATAAACACTCTGATTTTTAACCCGGGGGAGACTAAACTTCGTGCTAATAATTGGAAGAATTCCAAGCCTCAGCAGAAAGTAATGGCTCTACGAGAAAAATGTGCCAAATATCTTAAAATGGAAGAGATGGATCGCAGGCGAAGAAAAAATGTACTTGAAATATCAAGGGTTTCTTCTATTTTAGATCGGCCTAATAAGGTATCTTGTGGTAAAAAGACGGCAGATATTTGTTTGGCTGTTTCGCTTGCAGAATACTGCATGAGTCTGGTTCCTGTCACCGATGAAGATAAGACAGTCATTCAAGCCATGCAGCGTTTGAAGGGGAAAATGAACTACTTTTACTATTTAAAGATGCTTGAAGAAATGGGAGTTCCTGTCAAAGATCTCGAGTTCGAACAGCAATTAAAGGGGGTTTCTAATTTCTTTACAGAGTTCTGAGTTTATTTTTCATGAAATATATCCACTGGGAAAACGTCTTTAAATTCTAGTCGTCATTTGAGTTCTGAGGGGTTTCATTGAGTTTAGTGGTGAGTGCAGTAATGGCTGTGGCAAGTTGTTTGATTTCGGTATTTGATTTAAATTCAGGTAGAGGTTCTGTCCGCCCTTCCTTGTTTGCAAAGATGACAAGTTTGTTTAGTGGGCGAATGACCATATTGATTGTGTAAATACCGCCGATAATAGAAACAATGGAACCAATGATAGCGAGTCCTATCATTTCGTTTTGCCATTGTCCTACGCTTCGAGAAACCCTCTCTTTTAGTAGGTTGACTTGTTCTGTGGTCATATGATTTGGGTCAATGGTGTCGACGATTCGGGTGACCTGTCCTAACTGAATAAAAAGAAAGAATGCCATATAGCCTAAGCAAGATATAGTTACGATATGCCCCGTCATTAATAGATTAATAATGCTTTTTTTTTCTCCGGGAAGTTCTTCCCTGAAAATAGAATTCTTGACCTTATTCATAAGCGACCTTTTTTTGCTGGTTGTAATACCTTTAATCTTGCTTTTTTCAAGTATTCTAACAGCGTTTGAGTTGGGTAAAGTTTTTTTAGTTACTTCCGTCACTTTTTTATGCGCTTGAATGAACTTTATCCAAGGCAGGCGTGAAATTAAGACAAAGCTAAATACATCGAGAATAGGTAATGCGATTACTTTGTTTGGTAGATTATACTTCCAAAGTTACCCTAGTATGAGCCGTTGGGTCAACTTCATTTAAATGTTCAAGGATAAGAGCGCTAGTCAAAAAATCAGGGGCAGGTTTTTTTACGATTAAGGGCTCGACGTAGACGAGGCCAGTTGAATGCTGAACCTGGGTCATATTTACAGGAGACACCATCGGCCTCTCCTCGTTGAACGTGGGCATGGCCGAGAATTCCCTCAAAGGTTGAGTAATTAGAAATTCTATCAAGAGGTGTGCGGTTCTTTTTTTTGTCGTATGGAACCTGTAGACGAATTTTAGGCAATAGTTTATTAAGGCCGAAGCAAAGGCTGATAAGTGCTCTATATTGTTCATCTGTAAAATCCCACATACGAACAATTTTGCCGTTGATTCGTCGACTAAAGTAGCCGCGTTTTCCGTATCCTCTAGCGGCATAAGCGCGAAAATCTGGAGTTCGAAGTTGTTTTTTCCATTGGTCAGAGAGGAAAAGTTCCCAACGGTCTTTTTTTTGTCGATACTTGTCTGATGACACTTTATGCGAGTTCGATTCTGACTTTAAAGCTTCCCAGGATAGGTTTGATATCTCAACGTGAATCGCTCGTTCGTTCCCATTTCGATCGTCGGCGGGGGCAGTGTTGGTTTTCCAATACAGGTCACATGTCTGATAGAGAGTACCGTCAAGGTCTAAATAAAAATGACTCCCCTTGAACGTGCTTTCTGTCATGATTTGGTGGCAATGGTGTGAAGAGTAACAAGCGTCATAATGAATGATGAGTTGGTAGACACTGCTTTTTAATTCATCATATGCTTTGTCTAGGTTTGAAATAGAATACTCTGATGGGGATTCTGAGGGTTTGTTGTTTAAGATTGGATTGTGTTGATTGCAAGCCGAGCGTCCCCTCCGGTTTGGGCAAGCCAAACCCATTTCAGTGTTCCAAAGTATTACGGGAGAATTAATTTCAACGGTCTTCTGGCAAGTAACTATGCTTTGATTCATGGAAGTGCTCGCTTGATTTCAGCCCATCAGATTAATTAATGAGTTTTATGAGTGACGAAGATGGTTTGACTTTATGAAATACCCTCGTCACTCTGGGTGCCCCAATGCAACTTATCTCGGAGTATCTGGTAATAGTTTTTGTTTGGCCCTCGGATTAGTTGAAGAGTAGTTTTGGTTTTCTTAATTTCAAGAATATCTTCCGCTTTCATGTCATAGCCATCCTGCCCGTCCAAGGTTATTCTTACATCGTCATACTCCGCAGCGAGTTTAACTTGTATTTTGGATTGGTCTGGTATTAGTATCGAACGATTCGTCAACATAAGTGGACAAATGGGGCTTAGCACCAGAGTGTGCATGCTGGGGTGAATGATAGGTCCGCCGGCAGATAATGAATAGGCGGTAGAACCGGTCGGAGTCGCAATGATAAGACCATCAGCTCTATAGGATGTCATATATTGACCATTAACTAGAACTTGTAAATTGATGACGCGAGCTACAACACTTTTGTTAATTACTATATCGTTAAGAACGTTGTGGTCTTCTACTTTTTCCCCATTTCGCCAGACACATGCGTTGAGTAACATACGATTCTCAATTCCAAACTTGCCAGCTAGAATATTTTTGAGAACGGGATAAAGTTCTTCTATTGAAATTTCTGCTAGAAACCCTAAACTGCCAAGATTTACCGCTAGGATAGGTACGTTATAGGGATGAGCGGCTCGAGCTACGCCTAGAAGGGTGCCATCCCCTCCAAGTACTATTAGAAGATCTGCTTGCTGAGAAATTTCCCTCTTTTCATAAGAGGAAGTTTCATTGATGATAGCTGCGGTACCTGTATCCAAAAAAACATGATAGTTCTGTTTGCGTAACCAAGGGATGAGTCTACCTAGTATGTCAATTGCAGAAGGCGCCTTCGGTTTACAAAACACGCCTATCTTTTTTACCTTATTACCACCCATTGTCTTGTTAAATTCCATGCGTTCAAATTGATAAAGTTTGCTTCCGTCACTGATTTTATTAATGAGATCGAAAGAACATTATACTTTTTATTAATTATAACGCGATGTCTTTGGGGGGAGAAAAACCAAAATTTAGGCGGGCGTACTTAAAGTTTTCCAAAGTCCTGCGGTTTGATGCTTGTAATCCAGTCTTTCCATTGTTGTTTTTCATCATTCTGTATTTTGTCTGGATCAGGCAAGTCTAGCTTTTTTGCGGCTTCAATGACTTTTTCTTCAACAAAAATTGGAGACTTGGTTCTTAAGGCCAAAGCGATTGCATCGCTGGGTCGAGAATCGATAGTCATATCGCTTCCATTTTGGGTGACAGAAATTACGGCAAAAAATGTATTGTCTTTGAGGTCATTTATCAAGACATGTTTGACCTTTGCGTGGAGAGAGGAGATCATACTTCTGAGAAGATCGTGTGTCATGGGACGCGGAGTGTTTATTTTCTCAATTTCCAACGCGATTGCATTTGCCTCAAAATAGCCAACCCAAATAGGCAAGGCTTTATCGCTTAAAAGATCCTTAAGAATTATAATCGGCATATTTGTCAAGGGATCCAGAGTGAGTCCCTCGACCTTCATTTCAACCATGACGGGAACCTTGTAAAAAATGATTCATGCTAATATGGAAAGATCTCTTGTGACTTGCCTTAGAACGAAGACACCATGAGCATATAATTAAACTGATTAACTTGTCAACGACCGTTTGAATCAGAGTTGCTAAGTGGGTTGTGCATGGTGTTGATGGATCTACACAACATCAAGTGTTCTTGTTTTTGTCCACAAACTCTTTCAACCTACTCTTGACGGCGTCTGGGATATCGTTGCTTTTTAAGGTGTCTTTACACAGGCGCGTGGTAGATTTATAGGTGTTGACGAAAGCAATGCACGGTGGGCAGTCTGCAAAATGATCTTCAAGAGAGGCCTCGATTTCCGGGCTAAGTTCTCCATCAAGATAATCGTGCAATAATTCTATGCATTCTTTACAACAAATCATTTGCTCTCCTTGCGAGTTTTAAATTCCTCAAAATAATTCGCTAATTTTTTTCTTAAAAATAACCGTGCTCTGTGTAATCTAGATTTTACCGCCGGGATCGTTAGTTCTAGAATGTTGCCCACTTTTTCTGTTGATAGACCTTCTACATCTCGGAGTATAAAAACGACTTTTTCTTTCTCTGGTAATAGATCAACTGCTTTTTGAATAACTTTTCGTGTTTCATTATTGAAAAGAAGAGACTCGGTGCTTTCAGACCAGTCTTGGATTTTTTCCTGCTGGAAGCCAGCTTTATTGAACGAAGGGAGTAAATCGTCGATTGAAACGTTTGGCTCCCTTTTTCTAGAACGAAGCTTCATATACGAAGCATTGAGAGTGATTCGGTACACCCAGCTCGAAAAAGCCGACTTCCCTTGAAAGGTATGCCCCTTTCTGAAAAGAATTAGTAATACTTCCTGAGTGACATCTTGCGAATCCGTTGCATTACGGGTCAGATTAAAGCTCAGAGAGTAAATTTTTTCCTGGTAAAGATTGGCTAATTGCTCGAAAGATCCCATTTCTCCAGCCTGCAGATCCTTCACAAGCTGTTCTTCGGTTGCTTTGTCTTTAGTGGGGTCAGAAAATCCCATACACAGTCAACTGCATTCAAGTTATTTAAAAATAGATAAAAAGTGTAACACCCCACTCTAGCGTTGGGGAGGGTAACTCACCTCACTTTATTTTGATGCCACTTGCATAAAAATCGATCTAAAAAAGAACTATAAAACCTCTAATTTTAAAAAGGGACTGAGGTTTTAATGGGGGTACGGGGAGTAGTAGATCGTAAAGATTGGCCCTAGTTTTCTTTAGCGTCCTCAACTGGAGCAGGTTCTTTAATGGTTTCACCCTCGGATGGTTCCGAAGCTTCTGAACCTTCGCTAGTTTCGGTGGATTCTAGATTTGTTGCTTCTTGAATTTCTTCAGCTTCTTTCATAGATTTTTTAAAATTCTTAATACTATTGCCAAACGCGCTACCAATTTCTGGAAGCTTTCCGGCGCCAAAAATGATCATGATTATAACCAAAATGATCATCAATTCTGGAAAACCAATGCCCATCATAATGAGAAGTCCTTAATAAAGTGATAAATGTCTGATTTTTACTTGCCTAGGGAGCCAACCTTACCATTTAATTCTTGTAAAAACAAATTGAAATAAATGTATTTTAAGACCTTATGAGTTTGTGTTAATATTCCGATGAAATTTAGGTAATTTACAGTAAAACAATAACTAAGCTTAAACTCAAAGGGGCTGTATGCGTCGAATTCTTTTCTTTTGGATTGTGACTGTGGTTATCGCGAACCCTGTTTTTGTGGGAGCTCAAAATTTCTCTGATAGATTTGCTAAGGGGAATACTTCTTTTGGCGGGGAGCTGGGCTTCGGTCATACTTTTAATTTACCTCCGGGAAAAGATAGAACGGATCTCAGTTTTGCGTTTATATTTCCGAACTGGCAGAAAAATTTAACCGGGATCATCGCCCCGGATTCCCCTTTGCAGGGAGCGCTGTATTGGCATGTTGAAGCGGGTCTAGCTCTATTGACCCATCGGGGTCATGAATATCTGATAGGCTTTTCTCCTGTAATGGTAAATTATAAGTTTCTTAATTCTCAAAGAAAGTGGGCCCCGAATATTTTAGTAGGTGCTGGGTTTGCTATGCAGGACTGGGATGATACCCCTGCTGAATATGAATTAGGTTCTGAGTTTCAGTTCCTACTGCATGGGGGAGTAGGTGTGGAACTGTTCCGCGAATCAGGGACCTACTCTCTTAATTACCGGCTTTTTCACGTTTCAAATGCAGGTATAGAGAAACCAAATATTGGACTCAACTCCCACGTATTTAGCTTGGGATTCCGTTTTTGATATAGTGGTTCTCTGATGTTGGTTTGGGCCTAAGGACTGCAACTTTCTAACCGCAGGTTATGTTTTCCTCCAATACCTCTCTAAGTATTTCCTTCCCCTAGACTAAAAATAAACTCGGTTTGGTTACGTTGTTTTTGAGTAGAGACTGTTGCCTGATAAGATGATAGGCTTCGGATTCTTACTGTTCGTAGGTCTGGTTTCATCGTTTTTTTATTTCCAAACAAAGGCGATCTTAAGTTTCTCACTACTTTAGAAATAAAATATGAATAATTTAGACTACGAGAATAGTTCTGAAGCTAAGAAGGAGTTAGGTTTTTTTGACCGCTTTTTTCTAAGCGTTGAACGACTCGCCTATACGCATTCCATCACTGTAATTCTGGTTTCCTTGTTGACCGCAAGTCTGTCTGTATGGTTTGCAGTCGAAAAACTTTCATTTAAAAATAACCGAGGCGACTTAGTCGCACAAAACCTAGATTATGTAGAAACCTACGAGCGATATCGTCAGGAATTTGAGGATTTTGATGGAATGATGATAGTTGTTGCCGATGAAGACCCTGCAAGGATGAAGGAGTTTGTAGATTTTTTCGTGGCCAAGTTAAAGTTGCATTCGCAGAGTTTTTCGACGGTATTTCATAAAATTGATACGGAGTATTTTAGAAAAAAAGGCCTTTTGTATCTTGAACAAAATGAACTTGTTGACCTTGGAATTAAAATTGAATCACACGAAAACTTTCTTAGAAAAGTAAATACATCTCCCGGACTTAACACACTCATGGAAAGTGTTAATGCTGAAATAAGTGCGGGGATGGTAAATTCGATTTTGACTGGATTTCTCGGAGGTGAGGATAGCAAAGGTGACAAAGATGAAACAAGTGACCTTAGTTTGTTAATCGCCCTTGAAAAACAAATGCTTTTGTATTTAGAAGGGAAAGGTTCATATCACTCGCCTTGGAGTTCTTTTTTGACGGGCGACAAAACATCTTTACGGAAGGAAGGGTATTTGGTTTCAGATGATGAGAGGCTTATGTTCATCCTCATGGTTCCAAATGACGAAAGCAAGGAAATCAGGTCGGTCTCTGACTCTATAGGATTGCTTCGTAAATTAATTAAAGAAGCACGCCCACGGTTCCCAGGAGTTGAAGTGGGTCTAACAGGTGAAGATGTTATTGCCGCCGATGAAATGGCGATAACTCAGGTGGATGTTCGAAAGGCTTCGCAAATAGCCCTTTTTGGAGTGACATTGTTATTTATTATCGCTTACCGCGGAGTAGTAAAACCACTCCTTGCTGTATTTTCACTTGTCATTGCCTTATGCTGGTCGATTGGATGGGCTACGTTTGTAGTGGGTCATCTAAATATTTTGACCATTGTGTTTGCTACCATTTTGATCGGCCTGGGAATTGATTTTGGGATTCATATTCTGGAGCGCTATAAAGAAGAACGGATGTCTGGAGGTGATATTCTTCATGCACTGCAAAAAACGGTTCAAGGTACCGGGCGTGGGAATTTTGCAGGTGCAGTGACAACTGCTATGGCTTTCGGCGGTATGATTTTCACCGATTTTATCGGTATCGTCGAACTGGGAAAAATCTCTGGAGGAGGTATTCTCTTTTGCATGATCTCGATGATCCTTGTTTTGCCAGCTTTGATCAGCCTAGAGGAAAAGATACGAAAGCCTAAGTACCCGCAGGAACGATTTGAATGGGGAGGTTCTTACTTTGAAATCTTTTTTCAAAACTATCGTTCGATTATTTTTGTTTCAACGGTTTTATTTATTTGCTCTCTTTTTTCCTTAAGGAACGTGGTGTTTGATTATAATCTGCTTAATTTACAGGCTCACGGAACCGAGGCAGTGAAATATGAAATGAAAGTGATTGAACAGGCGGGACGCTCAGCCTGGTCAGTTGCGGTGCTTGCTAATTCCCTGGAGGAAACTATCAAAAAGCATCGTGCGCTGGAAAAACTTTCAACGGTCGGAAATGTTGAGAGTATAGTTTCCCTCTTACCAGAAGATCAGAAGAAAAAGATTGAATATGTCAAAGAATTGAGACCAGTTTTAAAAAACATTAAAGTTGAAGCCGAGGTTTCTCCAGTTTCGCATCCACGCTTGGTAAAAACGATGAGGAAAATTCGTTTTAAACTTCAAGGCAAAGAAGACAAGGGGGGGGTAGCTGAAGCAAGAAAACTTGCACAACTTTTTCTAGATAAGAGTGAAGCACAATCTGTGGAGATTGCGGAAAAAAGGCTTAATAATTTTTCAGAAAATCTTTTTTCCGACTACAGAGATAAGACTGCCGATTTGAGGGCGAGTGTTGATGTTTCTCCTGTCAGTGTTGCGGAAATACCTGAAAGTTTGCGAAAAAGATATGTTAGTCAGAATGGGGTGTATTTGATTACTGTATACCCCAGCGTGGACATATGGGATATTGCCCAGAGGGAGGAGTTTATGGGGCAGTTGAGGCAGGTTGATTCAGGAGTTACAGGGAACGCTATACACATGTTTGAATCAACCCGTTTAATGAGGGATGGATACTTTCAAGGGGGAGTTTACGCGATGGTCGCCATCTTTATATACATTCTTGTGTCCTTCGGAAATATTCGTGCCACGCTAATCGTTTTGCTTCCGGTTGTAGCAGGATCAATGTGGACGGTTGGAATCATGGACTTGGCAGGAATTTCATTTAACCTTGCTAATCTGGTTATCCTGCCATTGATCATTGGAATAGGGGTTGTCAATGGTGTGCATCTAGTTCACCGTTACCGAGAGGAAACAGACAAAAACGTAAATATTTTATCAAGAAGTACAGGACAAGGAGTGGTCCTTAGTTCACTTACAACAATGATTGGATTTGGTAGCCTGATGGTTGCCGACTATCAGGGTGTCTATAGCCTAGGGCTTGTTTTAACCTTGGGTGTTGGTTGTTGTCTTGTGGCCAGTATTACAGTACTACCTGCCATGTTGAAACTCTGCGCTGTTAAAGGTTGGGAACTATAATTTTTAATTAAACATTTTAAATCAGAGTTTAGCGAGGACTCGCAGCGATATTACCGCCGTCGACGATAACGACACTACCCGTTGTTTTTTCGGCCAGTGCGGTATCAAAAAATCCTTTAGCGACGTCGGTGTCGAATACTTCTGTTTCAAGCAGGTTACTCTTGAAGTATTCGTCAGGGGTCAAACCGCGGGCGGTCGACCGTTCGGCGAGCACTTCCTTGGTGAAAAGCTTAGTGCGGATACGATCTGCATTGACTGCATTCGAACGAATACCATCTTTACCATAATCGATGGCGTATTGCTTCATCAAGGCGATTACTCCTGCTTTTGGCAGAGCATAGGGGCCAAAATCCTTTCCGGGGTTAAATGCCGCCTTGGATGCGTTGAACATTAAAACACCGCCTGTATTCTGCTTTTGAAACAGTTGAACTGCCTGAGATGCCAGTGTCTGGTGAGAGAAAAAATTCAACTCGAAGCTTTTTCGCAAAGTCGCAGAATCCACTTCGCCTATTTTGCCTCTGATTGCATTACCAGCATTGGAGATTAAGATATCAATTCCCCCGAATGTTTTTATTAGATATTCAAAAGATTTTTTCACTTCTTTTTCCGCTGTAACGTCTACTACGTGAAACGCGATTCCGGTTTTAAATTGTTTGCGCAGTTTTTCTACCTCACAAATCAAGGTTTCTTTATCTAGATCAACCAGAAAAAGGCTAGCACCATTTTCTGCAAACAATTTTGCAGTAGCTAGGCCAATCCCCGATGCTGCTCCCGTGATATAAACGATTTTTCCTTGTGCCGTAGCGGGTTTGTTTTTGCCTAACTTTGCTTGCTCTAAAGACCAGTACTCCATATCAAACAGGTCGTTACCCTTTAGTGGTGAGAATTGGCCTATGTTGAATGATTTTCTGATAATGCCGATTGTATGTTGGTAAATATCGGCAGCGATTTCTGTTTCTTTGACCGACTTTCCAATAGTGACTAATCCAAGGCCGGCGACTAGGATAATTCGTGGCAGAGGGTCAAGTTCTTTTTTGTCGACTCCGTTCCTTTGAACGTTAGTTTTAAAATATTTATGATAATTATTTTTATACTTTTCGAGAGCGCTAGAAATTTCTTTCCGGAGTTTTTCCGAGTCATTTAAATGCTTAGGGTTTAGTAGAAGAGGTTTTTGTTTGGTGCGAATTACATGATCCGGTGTTGCGGTCCCAATTTGTGACCAGTCTTCGCACTCTAGACTTGAGGCAAAAGCACAGGCAGCGGGGTCTTCCCTGTAGTGGATTAACCAGTTTTGGCCCGTTTCTTTTGAGAATAATCCACGTAAACAAGGGCCAATCGATACGAGCACTCCTTCATCACTAGTAATTTTTGCATTGATAGGCGATAGTTTTTTTTCATCATGACTGGCTATAAAATCCTCGGCTTGTTGTATTGCCTCTATGTGACGGTCGTAACTTTCTTTTGCTGTGTTCCCAAAAGTGAACAGCCCGTGATTTATCAGTACCAGACCTTTGACATTAGGGTTTGTTTCATAAACTTCTGCGGCTGCTTTAGCTAAATCAAATCCGGGCATGATATAAGGAACGATTCCCATCGTTTCTCCGTAAATATTTTCACAAAGTGATTTAGCATTGGGTTGATTGGCAATCACTAAAATGGAGTCTGCGTGGGAATGGTCTATAAACTTGTGAGGTAAAAAAGCGTGTAATAAAGTTTCGACAGATGGATTTGGGGATGTAGCATCGAGTAAGTGGGTTCTTTGCTCGTTAACCATATCTTCGTCACTAAGACAATCCAGGTTTCTTAGTTTGATCAGATGGTCCAGTTGTACTCCAGGAAGGCCAGGTGGTTCCAATGTATCGAGATCCCATCCACTTCCTTTAACGTAAAGAACGTTAATCTCTTCGCCAACGGCATTTGTGGTAACGGATTTTACAGAAGTGTTACCGCCGCCATGGAGTACTAAACTGGGGTCAGCTCCTATCAGTCTAGAGGTATATACTCTTAGGGCGATATCTTTTGATACATCCTTGTATTGTTCTATTGCTGCCTTGGACTTAGATTCATTCCAACGATTTTGCATACGTTTTTCCCAGCATAAATTTGAAAACCAAAGCAAAAAATATAGCGGTTGCTAAGGTTGGATTCAAGAAAATTCACTCGGTAGATAAAATTATCAGTTGTTAAAGATGGGTTTTACAGTTTTTATAGGCACTATTTTTTTAAAAGCATTGTGAAAAGGGTTGAGTTTTGTGATAATCTCACCCCAAAATGATAGCTAAAATTCACATCACATTCAAAAATGGTGTTTTAGATCCTCAGGGCAAGGCTGTGCATCACGCCCTAAAAGATCTCGGGTATAATGAGGTGTCTGAGATCCAAATGGGAAAATACTTGGAATTGAAGATGGATGGAGTTTCTAGAGAAGAAGCAGAAAATAGAGTCACAGAGATGTGCGAAAAGCTCTTTGCCAATACAGTTATCGAATCCTACCGATTCACTTTAGAAACAGCGAAGTGATTATTTTTTGTATGTTTCAGGAAATAAACTTTATTTAGGTTCCTTTACTTTTTCCTAAAGATTAAATTATGAAGTGTGGCGTAGTCGTTTTTCCTGGTTCCAATTGCGATCACGATTGTTTTCATATCCTTAAGCACGTTTTTAAGATAGATGCCGAATGGATATGGCACAAAGGTGATGTAGACCTTTCACGATTTGACCTCATCGTCTTGCCTGAAGGGTATTCGTATGGCGATTATCTGCGAGCGGGAGCCATCGCGCAATTTTCGAGAGTCATGAAAGAAGTGGTACGATTTGCTAATTCTGGAAGAATGGTTCTTGGGATTTGTAATGGCTTTCAAGTTCTTGTTGAGTCGGGGCTTCTTCCAGGTGCTCTTATTCAAAATCATACGCAGAAGTTTGTTTGTAAGACAGTGTCTATTCGAGTGGAAAACGTTTCCACTCCATTCAGTTGCGAATGCGTGGAAAAGACAGTATTAGATATTCCCATTGCTCATCATCAAGGAAGTTATTTCATCGGCTCTGACGGATTACACCAACTAGTAGACAACCAGCAGATTGTGTTTCGTTATAGTGGTCCCGAAGGAGAGGTGACAGATCAATATAATCCGAATGGTTCGGTTGATAATATTGCAGGCATAGTAAATGAAAATAAGAATGTAATGGGTTTAATGCCACATCCTGAACGTTGCGCTGATCCAGCTTGGCCCAATCTTGATGGGCAGCTCATTTTTAAATCCATAATCTACTCTCTGCAACATGGAGTTTTGCTGTGAAAAATAGCAACTCTATTACCATTACTCCAGATATAGTGCGCCAGCATGGCCTGACTCTTGAGGAATTTGGTCGTATTGAGGATCTACTTGGCCGAGAACCTAATTTTACTGAGTTGGGGATATTTTCTGTAATGTGGAGTGAACACTGCAGCTATAAAAGCTCGCGTTATTATCTAAAGAAACTCCCAACCACTGGCCCACGTGTGTTGCAGGGGCCAGGAGAAAACGCGGGGGTAGTCGATATCGGCGATGGAATGGCAGCGGTATTTAAGATTGAAAGCCATAACCATCCTTCTTTTATTGAACCGCGTCAAGGAGCTGCCACAGGGGTAGGGGGAATTTTACGTGATATTTTTACTATGGGAGCGCGTCCCATTGCGTTGATGAATTCTCTGCGATTCGGAGCTTCCGATCATTCACGTACCCGGTTTTTAGTCAACGGAGTTATTGACGGGATTTCTAATTATGGTAATTGCACTGGAGTTCCTACTGTTGGTGGAGAAATTTATTTTGACCCTTGTTACAATGGAAATATCCTGGTTAATGTTTTTTGCCTTGGGTTGATTCCGTCGGACAAGATTTTTTTGGGCAATGCTTCTGGAGTTGGTAACCCGGTTATTTACTTTGGTTCTAAGACGGGGCGCGATGGTATTCATGGCGCAAGTATGGCCTCTTCAGAGTTTGATGAATCCTCTGAAGAAAAAAGACCTACCGTTCAGGTAGGTGACCCGTTTGCAGAAAAACTTTTAATTGAAGCTTGCCTTGAGCTTATGAAGGAAGATTGGGTCGTTGGGATCCAAGATATGGGAGCAGCCGGGCTTACATGCTCTACATTTGAAATGGCAGGTCGTGCCGGTACCGGCATTGACCTTGAACTCTCGAAAGTGCCTATGCGGGAGGCGGGCATGACTCCCTACGAAACTCTGTTATCAGAATCGCAAGAGCGAATGCTTGTGGTTGTTAGCAAAGGGATGGAACAGAATGCTTTGGCTCTGTTTGACAAGTGGGATCTTGACGCGGCGGTTGTTGGAGAAGTAACGGATACACCAATGGTTCGTATTTTTGATAATGGAAATCCAGTGGTTAATTTACCTGTTGAACTAGTTGTTGATGGAGCGTTGGATCTAAAACGTCCAACTAAAAAACCTGAATATCTCAAAGAAGTTGACCACCTTAATCTCGGGTTCATTTCAGAGCCAGCGCGCGGTGAAGAAATTTTAAAGAAGCTTCTCTTATCGCCAAACATAGCAAATAAACACTGGGTCTATGAGCAATACGATCATATGGTGAGACTTAATACGTTAGGTTTGCCAGGTTCTGATGCTGCTGTACTTAGAGTAAAAGGGTCACAGAAAGCCTTGGCGTTGTCGGTTGATTGCAATAGTAGGTATTGTTACCTGGATCCATTTCATGGCGCGCAAATAGCGGTGGCAGAGTGCGTTCGTAATATCGCATGTTCTGGCGGTGATCCGATCGGATTGACAAATTGTCTTAATTTTGGGAACCCGGAAAATCCAGAAATTATGTGGCAGTTTGAACAAGCTGTTTCGGGTATGGGGGAAGCTTGCAAGTTTTTTGATATTCCAGTAGTTAGTGGGAATGTTAGTCTTTATAATGAGACTTCGGGAGAGGCGATCTACCCTACACCTACTGTAGCCGTGGTTGGGTTACTGGAAGACCGCTCTTTCCATACGACTCAGTGGTTTAAGGAAGATGGAGACCTCGTAGCTCTTATCGGTATTACTATGGAGGAGTTTGGTGGGAGTGAATACTTGAAAATTATGTGTGACCGCGTGGAGGGGAAGCCGCCACATTTGGATCTTCGCTTGGCCCAATCTGTCAATAAATTATGTTTGGAATTGATTCGGGAAAAACTTTTAGCTTCAGCGCACGACTGCTCGGAAGGCGGTTTGGCAGTAGCATTAGCGGAATCGTGTATGAGCCACCCTCTAGCTCCAAAGGGGGCGACTCTTGGTATTGACTCTACGGTTAGAAATGACGCCTTTCTTTTTGGTGAGTCTCAATCGCGTATTCTGATTTCTTTTTCAGCAAAGAACAGGTTGGCGGTGGAGGCAAAAGCAAAGGCTATGGAGGTACCTTTTGCAGTCATAGGAAAGGTGGGAGGCGACTCTCTGATTGTGAACATTAATGGGAAAGAATTTATTCGTGAAGAGGTTTCGCATTTAAAACAACTTTGGTTTGGAGCCTTAGAAACATATGTTGGATAAGTTCCACGATGAATGTGGTGTGGTGGGTGTTTACGGCCACTTAGACGCTGCTAATCTTGCTTATTTGGGTCTTTATGCTCTGCAACACCGAGGCCAAGAAAGTGCAGGTATTGTCGCTTCCAATAATGGGAGCATGCATCTAGAGGTGGGAATGGGTTTGGTTGCAGATGTTTTTAGTGATAGTCGTCTTAAAAAACTTCCTGGTAATATCGCAATAGGACACAATCGATATTCAACGACAGGGAGCAGCAGGATAAAAAATGCTCAACCTTGCCTTATAGAATATGCGGGCGGAACCATGGCGATGGGACACAATGGGAACTTGGTTAATGCCTCAGAAATTAGGGAGGAATTAGGGGCCGCAGGAGCAATTTTTCAGTCCACGAATGATAGCGAAGTGATTGTTCATCTGATGGCACAATCGCGGCGTAATTCATTTGTTGATCGTGCGGTGGCGGCACTCTCACAAGTTAAAGGCGCTTATTCAATCGTACTGATGAGCGAGAATGAACTAATCGCTGCACGCGATCCGCAGGGATTTCGGCCCTTGTGTTTAGGTAAGCTTGACGGCGCTTATATCGTGGCCTCTGAATCTTGTGTGATGGACCTTTTGGAGGCAGAGTTTATTCGTGAGATTGAGCCAGGCGAATTAATTCTCATTAATCAATTTGGAATGAAATCGTTTCACCCCTTTCCAAAAACTGCCACCAAACAATGTGTTTTTGAACATATATATTTTTCAAGACCAGACAGCTATTTGTTTGGTCAGTCGGTATACTCTGTGCGTAAGCTCATGGGAAGGGCTTTAGCAAGGGAGAAGCCGGTGGAAGCAGATGTGGTGGTTCCTGTCCCCGACTCGGGGGTGATTTCTGCAATGGGTTATTCTGAAGAGTCTAAAATTCCCTTTCAAATGGGATTGATCCGTAACCATTACGTCGGGCGAACTTTTATTGAGCCTCAATCTCAGATTCGTAATTTTGGCGTGAAAATCAAATTGAATGCTGTGAAACCTGTCATAGAGGGCAAACGAGTAATTATTATCGATGATTCTATTGTGCGAGGAACAACGAGTAAAAAAATCGTTAGGATGCTACGCGAGGTAGGTGCCAAGGAAGTTCATGTCCGAATAAGTTCGCCACCTACCACACACTCATGCTTTTATGGAATTGACACACCCACCAAAGGCGAGCTAATTGCTTCTAATTTGGACATTGATCAAACCTGTGAATATCTCGGCGCCGATTCGTTGCATTACATAACGTTAGAAAAGATGCTTGAGATCTTTGGTGAGCAAAAAGATGATTTTTGCGCTGCCTGTTTTGATGGTCGCTATCCTGTTGATGTGACGGGTTCAGATGGAAGTAACAATCAATTAGATCTATTCTAGGACCTTGCATTTAAAATAGTAATTACGTTTAAAACTGCTGATAGTTTAATCTGCGACGACCGCTGACTCTAAAGCTTTTCCGAGAGTTTCCAGGTCCTTCTTATGAAATGATAGTTTCTGGTTCATTTCTTCCTGCCGTTTCATGACTCTTTCAAACATTTTTTTGATAGTTTTATAGTCAGATTGCTTTAAAAGCATGTTACTCGTTGACTCACGAGATTTTACGGGTTCATTTTCTATGCCTTCTGTATAAGTAGCTACGGACTGAAGGGCATCCTCTCCGAATATCTTGGCAAGTGCTTCTTCCAGTGTTCGCTCCATAGCGATTGTGTCTTCATAGCCTACGATGACGCGTTTAAGTTCCGGAATTTTTCCAGCATCGGCTTTGAGGTACAGAGGTCTGACATAGATCAAAGATTCTTCTATGGGTATAACAAGCATAGTGCCCTGAATAACTTTTGAACCTCTTTGATCCCATAAGGAAATTTGTCTTGAGACTTCTGCGTCCTGATTGATTCGCGCTACGATTTGATTGGGGCCATAAATCAGTTTTTGTTTTGGGAATGTATAAGCGATCAATTTCCCATAGTTTTCTCCATCACTTTGAGCCACCATCCATGCCGAAAGATTACTCTTGCCACTTGGCGTGAAAGGTAACATGAGAATATACTCTTCTGCTTTATTTCCTGGAAGTTTCATGATGGTGTAATAAGGTTCCATCATTTTATTATCTATCTCTGGGATTTCCCACAGGTCCTCTTTGTTGTAAAACACCTGCGGTGCTTTCATGTGATAAGTCGCATATATGAATGCCTGAATTGTAAATAGATCTGACGGATATCGAATATGTTTCCTTAAATCCTCAGACATTTCATTTAACTCTTTGAATAATTCAGGAAAAACGTTTTTCCAAGTTTGGATAATAGGATCGTTCGGGTCAGAAATAAAAAAATCCATCGAGCCATCGTAGGCATCGATTACAACTTTGACAGAGTTTCTTACGTAATTACCAAAACGTGGAATGGTTTGCGAATAAGGAAATCGATCGCTTACGGTATAGGCATCATAAATCCATTTCATTTTCCCTTCTGTTACAACAAGGTAGGGGTCACTATCTAATCTCAGGAATGGAGCAACTTTAAGAACTCGTTCGGTAATATTTCGGTACATCAGCACTCTGCTTTCGTTATTGATGTCCTGCGAAAAAAGAATTTTCAAAGTTTTAAAGCGTGCTGCGAGAAGTGCTTTGTTTATGAAAGAATCGACAGGAAAACCACCGCTTCCTTCATAGTTCTTATAAACATTTTTTTCTCCTTCCGGGTAATCAAATTCTTTGGTTCCCGTATTAACAAAAACATGATCATTAGAAAGCTCACCAAAATAGATTTCTGGTTGGCCAACCTTAAGATCTACGCTCGAGCGTGGAGGAATATCCTTGATTAAAAGAACAGGTAGCCCTTGAGGTGTTATTTGGTTGACGGGACTGAGCGAGACCCCATAACCATGGGTAAAAGTGAGGTGTTCGTTGATCCATGTGCGGTTAGGTAAATTCTCTGATTTTAATTCACGAGGGGAAAGCAGGGTCTGACGGTATTTCCCATCGATTGTGTAGCGGTCGTGATCTACGGAGTTGAACTGGTAATAAGTTCGTATTTCTTGAAGTTGGCCTAGGGTATCAAGGAGGGGTTCTTGATCCCAAAGTCTTATGTTTTCTATTGTCAGGCTGTTAGCTCGGATGGATTCGGCATTTAATGATTCTGCTCCAGTGAGTTTTTTTGATTCAGTGTTATTGAGTCCATACGCTAGAAGTGAGCCAGAAATAGTATGTTCAATAAAGGGAGTTTCTTTAATGAGTTCATTTGGGTTGACCACAAAGTTTTGCAGAATCTTTGGATAAAAGCTGCCCGCAAAATAAATCACACCTATTCCTGTAAGAGCAAGAGCGACTTTTTTTAAGCCACGCCCAGTTGCAATAAAAAAGCTAAGCCCAGCCCCAATTAGCGACAAAATAGACATTGTATGCAGTATTGGGAGTTGCCCGTAATAGTCAGCAAACCCGATGCCGGTTACCACACCATTTTCTCCTACCAGTAAACCAAATCTCTGCAGATGAAACTCTATGGCCATAAGAACAAGGAAATAAAAGGCCAAAAAAGATAATGGTCGTCTGGCTTCTCGTTGCATTACGATTCCACTGGGTCCAAGATAAACAAATTGCTTTAGGAAAAATATGAGACCTGTTCCAATGCCGAGAATAACTAAAATTTCCCAAAGAATCGATTTTCCAAGGTTGAGAAGTGGAAGAGTAAAAAGATAAAAGGAATAATCGTTTCCAAAAATAGGGTCTTCACTGCCAAAAGGAACAGCATTGGAATAAAGTTGAAGAAGTTCCCACTTTTGTCCAACAATTAATCCTGTCATTACAGCTAGTGCGAGTGGACCAAAAAACATAAGGTGTTTCAGATTCACGGAAATAAAATCAAGGAGCGGTAACTCACGACGAACAGTGTCGGACAATACGACTGGCATGTGAGAACTGCGGTCGAAGATTCGTTTTAGAGGAAAGCAGGTGAAAATAAAAAAGAAAAGCCCGGTGGCTAAACCAAATCCCCATTGAGATAGAACAATAGTCCAAAAAACAGAATCAACTTGATGATTGGAAAACCAGATCCAATCAAAATAGAATTTGACAATTTTCTCGGCAAATATTGATCCAACAACAACAATTCCGAATAGAATAAATAGCCATTTTTTTTGCAAGTTCATGAGGTTTCCTTAATTATGTAGTTTTCCATTTAATTGAACAGCCCATGGAGGGTATCTGTTCTTTGGCAACCAATTGTCCGGCAAGTATGTTTTCCAAAGCCAACTTTAAGTCCTGTTGTGTTACCTTTTTCGGGTGTTCCCAGTTATCATCGATTCGGCCACGATAGGCAAGTTTACGGTCTTTACCATAGACATATAAATCAGG
>JBGTUV010000005.1:0-19348 GCA_041938985.1 Candidatus Nitromaritima sp.
TATGAAAAAAAGGCGCATAAAAATGGCCGCGTACGGAAAAGAAACGATGGGGCATGGCGACCTTGAAATCTATTAGCGAGATCCTCAGCGATTTAGACGAAAAATCTTCCGCATGGGTCAAAAAGAATGTTCCGAAGGCGGCCACCGATGGTATTGCGCGTGCGGCCTTCACTATAGCCATCCTAAAATCTTTCTCATTTTCAATTCTTACCTGATTAACCTGACGAATGATATCCCCTGGCTGAATTCCTATCTTACCACCCACGCTGTTTGGAGTCACGCTTGTCACCACAACGCCCTGACTGGTTGCCAAACGATATCTTCGCGCTAATGATTGTTGAATTTTATTCACAGTAAACCCCAACCAATTTTGTACGTAGTCAACCACTCGACTTTGGGGAAGTAACGAAACTTTCAAAGAAAGAGCCCTCTCCTTACCGTCCCGCAATATTTTCATATATATTGTATTCCCTACCGGATAAGTTGAAACTCGTTCGCTGTAGTCAGACTTATCACTGACCTCATTATTCTCTAAAGATAAAATAACATCCCCTTGCTTTAAACCAGCTCGTGCGCCAGGACTTCCTTCCATAACTTGAGTGACAACCACACCTCTTATCCTGTCAATATGAAAAAAACGGAGCATTTCCTTAGTCATACCTTGCACTGAAACACCTAACCATCCACGCCGAACTTTGCCATAGCGAATAAGATCGTTTATAATTCGCTTAGCCTTGTTGATAGGAATAGCAAACCCAATTCCCTCGGCTTGTTTAAAAATAGCCGTGTTGATTCCAATCAGCGAGCCGTTGATATTGAGAAGAGGACCTCCGCTGTTACCAGGATTGATTGAAGCATCCAACTGAATAAATCCCCTGTAAACCCGGTTTTTGCCCCCCTTAATGCTACGGTGAAGAGCGCTGATAATTCCTGTAGTAACCGTATGTTGGAGTCCAAAAGGGTTTCCGATCGCTATTACGGTTTCCCCAATCATCAAATCATCTGATCGACCCAAGTCGACATGAGGCAGGTTTTCTTTAGTTTTAATTTTAATAACTGCTAAATCGGACTTAATGTCCGCTCCTACTAAGCGTGCATCAAATTCACGTTTGTCTATAAGGGTTACTTTAATGCTAGTTGCTTTTGCGACAACGTGTTCATTTGTGAGAATATACCCCTCAGGATGAATGATTACACCGGACCCAAGACTCCTGCGGTTATTATTTAAACGTGGGAAAAATTCTTTAAAAAATTGATCAAAAAATGGATTGCGCGAATCTCTAAATGGATTTCGTACTGCGGGTGCGGCTTCTTCCGTATTAATATTAACAACGGAGGCCCCTACTTTCTCCACTGCCTTAACAATTGGGGTTCTGCGGTTGCCCTCTTCCGCCCAACTAACAGATCCAAACAAGAAAATGATTAGAATTTGTACTCTTATGAAAACCTGAAAATAATTCATTGAGAAAAACGGAAGACGGCAAGCCTTAAGGCTTGCCGTTAGAAGAAAAGCAATTCTTTAACTCGCAGCAAATGCCGCAATATCATTTGATCCTAACGGCAATGTAAATGGTTGTTCCACCTCTTTTGATAAGAAATAAAACTGTACGTCCTTTTCTAATAGCGCCAAGTGAACGTTTATATTCGGACATATTCTTGATCGGTTTTCGGTCAATTTCTGTAATAACATCGCCACGCTTAATCCCTGCTTCTGCAGCAGATTGTCCTACCGTAACATCAGACACTAAAACGCCCTCTTCGCTGTCCAAATTTAAGCTCTGAGCTAATTCAGGTGTTATGTCCTGCCCTTGCATACCTAATGGATCTTCTGTAGCGCCTCCTTGTGCTATTTTTTGGTCACCATCTTTTAGTATTGCGATATGAACATTGAGAACCACCGACTTCCCATCACGAACCACTACAACATTGACGTCAGTATCTGGGGTTGTTTGCGCTACTATTTTTGGCAATTGATTCATATTTTTTACCTTGTAACCGTTAAACTCAACAATTACATCCCCGCGCTTTATTCCTGCCTTAGCAGCTGGACCCTCAGGAATAACGTCACCTACCAAAGCACCTTTATTATCTTTGAGTGAAAATGATTCAGCCAAATCTGGCGTAATTTTTTGAATCATCACACCCAACCATCCTCGTGTAACTTTTCCCTTTTCACGTAAGTCAGTTAAGATTGATTTAACCATATTCACAGGGATGGCAAAACCAATTCCAACATTTCCACCACCAGGGCCACCACCCGATATAATAGCTGTATTTATACCTATAACTTCCCCCTTGATGTTCATCAACGGACCACCGCTGTTGCCAGGGTTGATAGACGCATCTGTTTGGATAAATTCGTCGTAATTACCCGCACCTATATTTCTACCCTTGGCACTAACAACGCCTACGGTTACGGTATGGGGTAATCCGAATGGGTTGCCAATAGCCACCACCCATTCACAAACTTCCAATTTATCAGAATCACCCATACGCAAATAAGGAAAAGGTGTATTATCACCGTTTTCCCTGTTAATTTTGATCAAAGCAATGTCAGTTTTAGGGTCAGTACCAATCAACGTCGCAGTATATTCATTATCGTCGTCTAAATTAACGAGAATTTCATCGGCCCCTTCAACGACATGATTGTTAGTTAAAATATATCCATCCGCATCAATGATAAACCCTGACCCAGTCCCTCCTCGTCGGGGAGGCTTACCTTGACCTGGTCCTGGCCGTTGTTGTCTGAAAAATTTATCATAGAAATCACGAAATTGATCCTTCTGCCCCGGACGTCCGGGGTTTTTAAATCTATCGCTAGTTTTATGTGCCTTGGCCCTCATACTGACATTGACTACCGCTGGATTCTGTTGTTTTGCAATATCGACAAATATGTTACTCGTCAATGGCATAGATTCGGAACTCAGGGCCCACGCCCGACCCATCAACGGATAAGTGTTATTTTCAGCCTCAAATGAAATAGGAAAGCAAAAACCCACAAGAAAAAACCATGGGAACACAATCTTAGTGACATTAAAATTCATCAGAAAACCTCGCTCCTTACTAAAAAATTTATTAATGCTTCCCCTTAAAAGCTTTTAACGCTTTTCTTCCTTAAAAACTAAGCCTAGCCCTAAAACTTAAAGAACTTTTTTATTTAATAGCCTTATACAGTAAATTGAAAATCACCTGACAAACCTGCTATAGAAGTAAGACAAACTTAACAAAACTTAATAAAGGTTAACCATGTAAACATTATATAACGCCAAATTATTTATTAACAACCCCTATTCCCGCTCACCTAAATATTTATTGACTCCATCTTCTACATTCAAGATAATCGTCAATAGCATTAAATGTTCCACTTGCAATACCGCCCGTAAAAAATTGTTGGGCATGGCGCCTAAACCGATCTTTACATAGTAAAAAAGTGGCACTCTGCAGGATCAGATTGTAACCTTATTTTACAAAAGCCGCATATATTTATGAGTCTTTTTCTATCTGCTTTAGGACTGATGATGATCTTCGAAGGTGCCCCTTATTTTTGTGCTCCTTCTCAGGTGAAAATTTTCGCTCAAAAAATTGGTGAAGTTCCAGATCAGGTTTTAAGGATCATCGGCTTTGCCTTGATGTTAGCTGGCCTAACAATTGTTTATTTAGGGAGATCTTTTTTTGAAAATAATTAAATGTAATCTACCAGCTGTTTTTTCAGGAATAATCATTTTTTCGTCTCTTGCTTTTTTCAACAGTTGTGCTGGACTGGATCAATTCGAAAAACAAGTCCTCCCAGAACCTGCAATCATTAACAATGCCCTTCCTTTCATCGACGTTCCCGTTCCTAATGGTTTTAACAGAGACCAATCAAAGTCATTTGTTTACGAAACGGGCAGTAATGACATGAAAGTTGGACGCCTGTTCTTTAACGGGAACTCGGGTTTAAAACCAACTGTTGAGTTCTACCAGAATGAAATGGTAAATAAAGGATGGACTCTCACAAACTCCATGGCAAGCACTGACACGATTTTAAATTACCGAAAAGAAGGTTGGATATGCACGGTTATCATTAGACCACGATCATTCAGTCGGTCTATCGTAGAAATACAAATAGGACCAGTACAGATGCAATCTAAATAATTCCATCTTCAGGTGTAAGAAAACCACCCTTTTTTTCTACCACACAAATCAACTGAATCATGTCTAATAAGGATCCCTTATCGCGCCAGCTTATATTGGATTTTCCCTCACAACCTGAATATTCGTTTTCTAATTTCATCGTTTCAGATGGTTCAAAAATCGCCTTTGATGCAGCCCGCGAATTTTGCAGCGATTCCTCCTCTTTTAACACACTATATTTTTTTGGTAGTAAAAACCTAGGGAAAACGCACCTTCTACTTTCCATTGGGAATCAGTCTGCTTCTATGAATAAAAAAGTTCTGTATGTTCACGGTGCAGATTTTGTAAAAAAAACAGACGAAAGTTCGAATGGCTCTTCAAGGGAATTTGTATCAATTCTTTCCAACATCGACCTATTTCTGCTCGATGCGGTAGATTGTATTGAGGGGAAGCGCGCTTCCCAAGAAAGACTTTATCTCATCATCAACTCTCTTATTGAAAAAGAAAAAAAAATTGCATTCGCCGGCAACTTTAATCCTGCAAAATTAAAAAACACGGAAAACTATCTAATATCACGTTTTCAGTGGGGCATGTCTACCGAACTTAAACCCATTGACGACAAAACAACTGCAAAGATCATTACCAAACTAGCGAAGGATATTAGGCTGATTTTACCCGAAAAAGTAATAGAGTATCTCCTCACGCGCATGCCAAGAGATTTTATATCGATTAAGCATGCGATTACTAAAATCAATCAAGCATCTTATATCCAAAAAAAGAAAGTGACCGTACCTTTGGTCAAGGAAACCTTGAACCTGCCGTAGACAATCATGAAACAGGCGCGCCATAACATAGCTTTTTCACTTGAACGGGTCGCGCAAAACCACCCAAATCAAACAGCGGTTACCGAATCACACACTGGCACTTCCATTTCATTTCAAGAGTTAGATGATGAGAGTTCCCGCATTGCTTCTGGATTAAACCAATACGGATTTAAAAAAGGAGATCGTGTTTTACTCTTTATTCCTTTCAGCATAAAGTTCATTTCTGTTGCATTTGCCTTATTTAAAGCGGGGACGATACCAGTACTTATTGACCCCGGACTAGGGGGGAAAAATATTCTAAGGTGCGCTAAGGAAACCGAAGCGCAGGGAATCATTGCGATCCCAGCCGTTCACTTAGTATCAAAATTTTTCCAAAAATATTTTCGCAACTTGAAACACAGGGTCACTACCAACTCATGCTGGTTATGGCAAGGGTGTACCCTTAGAGATATCAGCAACATGGCTAAACCTACCTTTGCTTATGATGACACATTTCCTAATGATCCTGCGGCCATATTATTTACAAGTGGAAGCACCGGTTCTCCTAAAGGAGTTGTATATACCCATGAGATGTTTTCCCGTCAACTGGAGGTACTACGTTCCTGCTACGAGATCCAACCCGGAGAAATAGATCTATCTACCTTCCCACTATTTTCATTGTTTGGAGTGGGAATCGGCATGACATCAATTCTCCCCAAAATGGATTTCACTCGCCCCGCAAAAGTTGATCCTGAAAAAATTTTAAATACGATCACCAAATATAATGTAACTAGCGGGTTTGGTTCGCCAGCATTATGGGACACAATCAGCCGTTATTGTATTTCAAACAATCGACACCTTTCTTCTCTTAACCGAATTTTAATGGCAGGTGCACCCATTCCCGTTTCGTTGATTGAAAGATTTGATCATATCCTGACATCCAAAGCGAGGATACACACTCCATATGGAGCCACAGAAGCACTTCCTGTCGCAACCATCGAACGCAAAGAAATTCTAGAAGAGACTTTAAAAAAATCTCAGCAAGGATACGGAATTTGCGTTGGTCACACGGTTCCTGATATAGAGCTTAGAATCATAGCAATCATTGATGATTCGATTCCTGAGTGGGAGGATTCCATCGAGCTAACCCATGGAGAAATTGGAGAAATAGTAGTGAAAGGTCCTTGGGTAACTCAAAGTTATTTCAACCGCAACGAGGCTACTCGGTTAGCAAAAATAAAAGATCATGGAAACGCTCTCTGGCACCGTATGGGAGATGTAGGTTATATCGATGACAAAAACCGACTATGGTTTTGTGGAAGAAAAAGTCAACGCGTTCGCACAGTCCACGGAACATTGTTCACCATCCAATGCGAAGGAATCTTCAACATTCATCCCAAGGTAAAACGATCCGCTCTAGTTGGTATAGGTGAAAATAAGAACCAAAAGCCTGTTATCGTAATAGAACCAGAACAGTTCAGCGAACTAAACAACAATTCTGCCCGCAACTTGCTTATTAAAGAATTATTGGAGTTGGGAGGTCAGAACAAGCATACCCATCAGATTAAGAATGTCCTGATATACCAAAATTTTCCGGTAGATATTCGCCATAACGCAAAAATATCTCGAGAACAACTTGCTCAGTGGGCAACCCAAAAGATTCCCTAGGAACGTAAAAAACAACTCTCCTAAACGTGGTAGAATAAGAAACCGGTCTATACTACCAATCAATTTCCATCAAACCTTAGTCTTATGTATTCAAAGACAACAGATCCAAGACTAAAATCAACTTCTTCCTGATTGACTTATATTGTCCTTCTATTCTAACGGGAATGCCATTTGCACAACCATACGTTGAGTAGAACAAGAAACAAAAAAAAGAAGATAAAAAAATATAAGACCTGAAAACTTAAAAATATGTCGGCACTCGATTGTACGTTTAATATCCCAAATGCTTATATTTTGACATAATTTCAACGTTCTGCTAGCATTTCTTGATCATGACACTCTGGTTCTTTGTAGATTGAAAAATTTGGTTAGAGTTTTATGGTTCCCTATAGATTCATTGGCCACTCAGATCCTAATTAAACCAAGAGCTTGCTAAAATGCTGAATGAAGTTGATGAGAAAACAGAAGAACACAGTGTAAACTTAATAAAAAAAATCCTGATCGGGCTAGGGGTAATTTTTATCTTGGTGGGGATCATCCGGCAGTGGCCCATCGCAGGAAAATCCTACATGGAATTTATTGAAGGAGAAGGGTACCTTGCCCTGATGCTAGGACTTATCATGACTGTACTGGGAGTATCTGTAAAGCTACTAATCGGCCAGCAAAAAGAATGACCACTTAAATTTGGGAATTGACCTCCATGAGTGAAAAAGAAAATGTAGAAGGCGAAGGTTTCGTCATTAAAGACAAGCGTTCTTCCCAAATTTCAGAAGATGACGCTACTTTTCAAGATGAACAAGAAACCAAGGATCAGGAAAAACAAACCGACTCCTCCAAAGAAAAAGAAACCGAGCCTTTTCAGGTCGACTTTTCAACATTTATCATGTCTCTTACGTCGTCCGCCTTCTACCATTTGGGAGATATGCCCGACCCCTCCACTGGTAAGAAAGAAGTAAACCTTCCCGCGGTCCAACAAACAATAGACATGTTAATTATGTTGCGGGAAAAAACAAAAGGCAACCTCAAGGAAGATGAAAAAAAACTTCTCGAGCAACTCGTATACGAATTACAAGTAAAGTACGTCGCAAAAACAAAGGAATAGTTTCCCGCATTCCCTACTTAGCATCAAAAACATTATAACTCCCGCCTATAGCGTGCCACTATAAGCCCACATTATAAATTATCAGGATGCGATCATGGAACTCAAAAGTGACACAAACGGACTCTTCATAGAAGGAATGTCAGACTCATCAGAGTTGGCTGATTATATTCGGCGAAAATTTAATGAAGAAGACATCCAAAATACTTACGAGATCTTGACAAAAGGTCACATTAAGATTGCCCGGTCTGAAGGCATCACTCCATTACGTAAATTTTGGCAAGCACTTAATCACTCCCATAAAAATACCCCCAACCTCAAATGTGAAAAAGGTTGCGCGCATTGCTGCCATACCGGTGTAGCAGCAACACAAGTTGAATGGGATGGCATATTAAATAATGTCATGGAAAATAATGTTAATCTTGAAAAAGTCATTGAACAATCGAAACGTACCATTGATCGTGTACGGGAAACTATACACTCTAAAAAAAGTTTAGAACAGATCGATTGGCACCGTCTGGTCATCAACCAGCCTTGCCCTTTTTTGGGTGAAGACCATGCCTGCATCATTTATGAGGACCGCCCCTTAGACTGCCGTCTAGTGGTTGCATTTCGTGACCAGTGCGAATCAAAAAAACTGGAGCATGCCCAACGCGGAGTGGTAATCGAGGAAGCCGTTGGCGCTACCGTCATCGCAAAAATACAACATGACCAAACTCCAAAGTTTAAACGGAGAAAGTTCCAAGGCGTCCAACCACTGAAATTACTACAGCACTGGCTCATTTTGTGGCAGGAAAAAAATAAAAAAAAGAAATGAGACCGGGCCACATGTTAATTAGTCTATATAAAAAACCACGATTAAAACCAATCCTGAGTAAAAACAAGCAAAACCCAACTAGTTAAAAACCATTGACCTTAATGCCCAGTTCAAAGCAAAAGAAAATTCTACTATTAATTGCGTGGGTTTTTGCGACCTTGCTTCTCTACATTTGCTTTCGCGAAATAGATTTAGAACAAGCCTGGAATAACATCAAACAAGTTCACCCCTTATGGCTTTTTCTCGGTATTGCTGGGCATTTTTTAATTTTTATATTCTGGGCCAAGCAATGGATCATCTTTCTCCCTGGAAAAGTTTTTGTGACATTCAAAGAAATGTTTGAAATTAATGCGCTCATGAGCACTGCGATGAATACGCTTCCATTTCCTGGAGGACATGCTTTCGGAGTTTTTCTTTTGGCAAAAAAAGAAGGTGTTGGCCACTCTGCAGCTCTTTCAGTAATGTCACTTGATCAACTCACTGAAGGAATAGCCAAGCTGACCGTTCTTTTAATTGTAAGCTGGTTCACTCCTCTGCCACCTTTAATTAAAAAGGGAATACTTGGATTGATCGTGGTCATTTTGATTTTCACGAGCATTCTTTTATATTTCGCTTTTCGCTTTCATGACTACAAAAAAATAAGGACGGATTCCAACAAAACACTCAAACAAAGAACTGTCGACTTTGTATCTCGCTGGGGACAACAATTGGAAGGACTACGTGACATCCAAACTTTCTGTTATGGTGTGATTTTAGCTTATGGAATGAAATTGGGGGAAGCGTCGGCAATCTGGTCGATACAGAAGGGTTTTGGCGTGGATCTGCCAATTTGGAGTATCTTACTGATCCTTGCCGCATTAAACTTAACAACCATTATTCCATTAACACCTGGAAATCTTGGGGTCTATGAAGCGACCGTTTTTTTTATTTACCAACATCTTGGAATAGAACCAGAGCAAGCCATTGCACTAGCTCTCACTCAACACTTATGTTTTCTATTACCGCTTGCTGGGACAGGGTATGTATACATACTAACGAAAATCTTTATCGCAAAAAATAACCTTAGTTCGTGAATAAATATTATAGACTTAACATATAGAATCAAAAATACGCATCTAATTTTATCTCACGCAAGGTGAAATAGTATTTTCAGAATACGCGTTGAACACATAGAGAAACTAATCTGATGCTAGAAATCGCATAATTTAATTGGAGAAAATCTGTATGAAGCAGGCCATTATTAAAAAACTCGATGATGAACTTTTGATATCTCAAAAAGAGTTACAGGTAGATATTCCAAAGGCAATACTAACAGCAAGAGAGCATGGAGATTTAAAAGAAAATGCCGAATACAAGGCTGCAAAAGAAAGGCAAACATTTCTTCAAGCAAGAATTTCGCTATTACAAAAAAGGATAAGCGACGTTACTTCGCTTGACATAGAAAAAATACCAAGGGACAGATCCGGGTTAGGTAGCACGTTATTCCTCACTGACATTCAAACCGGAAAAGAAAAAAAGTTTCACCTAGTGTTTCCTGAGGATGTAGATCCCGATGCTGGAAAAATTTCTCCTGGTTCGCCTATTGGAAGAGCCTTAATGGGAAAGCAAAAAGGGGACGAAGTGATAGTTTCTCTCCCAGAGAAAAAAATAGAATACGAAGTTATTCGCGTAAATACCATCCACGATAAATCAAAAGACGATAATTAGAATAAGCACTTAATGTCATTCAAAAACCTCATTTCATTTGAAGAAATCGCGGAAAACAACTCCAACTTTCTCGACATCGATACTAGACCCGACTGGGAAGAGTTGTTTGGCAACCGCAACCCATTGAACCTAGAAATCGGGTTTGGAGTTGGAAACTTTATCATTGAAATGGGAATTCGAGAACCCAATGAAAACTTTATTGGAATTGATTTTTACCACAAAGGAATCCGAAAAGTCATTACTCGTATTGCCAAGTATGAGATTTGCAACGCCCGTATCGTATATGGTGACGCAAAAGAAAAAATTCCTCTCTTGTTTGCCCCTGAAGAACTCAATCGAGTTTACATAAATTTTCCCGACCCATGGCCAAAAAAAAGGCATCATAAGCGTAGGTTGATCAAACCGAATTTTATAAAAATTCTGGCCGAAAAACTTAAGTGCAGTGGCGAAATTCATATTGCGACAGATCACGAAGCTTACGCCATGGAAATCCTTGATTTTTTTGAAAAAGATCAGCTGTTGAAAAATAAAAATGGGCTTGGTACATTTCTATTCCAGAAGGAAGGAATCCCAAAAAGCAAATATGAAAAAAAGTTTATTAGCGCCGGAGAACGGATTTTTTATTTAGAGTACAAAAAATAGAGCAGCACCACTTTAACCTTCAAGTTCGGAGACTAGCTTGCCCCAAGAACGCATCTTAGTAGTTGATGATGAAACGAATATTGCAAATTCCCTCAAAGAAATTTTATCGGATGAGGGTTATGATGTTTCTGTAACTGAAGACGGACTTAATGCACTGGACATGATTCAATCAGATCCACCAGATCTTCTATTGCTTGATGTCTGGCTTCCCGGAATGGACGGAATAGAGGTATTGAAAACTGTCAAAACTTATCATCCTGAAATAGAGGTCCTTGTCATGTCTGGGCACGGGACCATCGATACGGCGGTAAAAGCGACAAAGCTTGGGGCTTTTGACTTTATTGAAAAGCCGTTCTCAATGGACAGCTTGACTCAATCTGTTAAAAGTGCTCTAGGACTCAAAAAAAAACGCCCCACAAAAATAAACAACGAGGCGCTATTCGGATTTTCCTCGCTAATTGAAACACAAAAGGCTATTAAATCTCATTCTCAATCAGACAGCCCCCTGCTCTTTCTAGGTGAATCAGGAACAGGCAAAGAATACATCGCACAAGCAATCCACCAAAAAAGCGCAAAAAGCAACCTTCCTTTTATTAAACTCAATTGTGCTTCAAGGCCAGCACACGAGGTTAACTCTTTTCTATTTCCGTCGAAAAAAAAATCTCTCAACCTTAAAAACGTAGCCTCGGATACAACCCCAACCATATCGCAAGCTGTGTATTTAGATAATGTGGATGCTCTGAGCAAAACCGTTCAACAAAAACTATTTAGTTTATTGCTTTCTGATGAAAGTAAAAATCAAAGTTTGTTGCCATCGCGTTTATACATTTCTTCATCTAAAAACCTCGGTGAACTTTCCAAACAAAACCAGTTTAATCCTGATCTACTAAAAATATTTAGAAACACAACTATCAGAGTACCCTCTCTGCGCGAAAACCCGACCATTATCCCCGTCTTGATTCGTAACCACCTAGAAAAAGTCTCACAAAAAGATGGGTTGCCTATTCCCGAAGTAGATTCAGATGCACTTGAAGCCTTATGTCAATATCATTGGCCAGAAAATATCCGAGAACTTCATTCTATTTTAGACCGCATCCTTGCAACTGCTCCTTCAAGGGAAAGTATTTCTCTTAATCAAATACCTTCAGAAATCAATCAACTAACGAGCCAACGGAGAAAAATAAAACTTAACAAACTTGATAGCCCCCAACAAAGAACGCTTAAAAGAAGCGTAGTATTATATGGAAGTGGACTTCATAAAGGACTTAAAACTGGGCTCATTTTGCAACCGCTGCCACCGGAAAGCGGCATTATTTTTAGCAATATCTCCAGTGGACAAACCATCCCAGCTCGGCTTGAAAATATTATATCGACCAATTACTCCACAACACTCCATAAAGGGAAAGCTAGTGTCGCTACCATAGAACATATCATGGCTGTTCTACACATGTACCACATCACAAACCTCCTTATAAAAGTAGGCGATGAAGTGCCAGTGATGGATGGATCTTCAAAAGATTTTTGTAAGTTAATCGAAGATGGTGGAATTGAAGAACAAGACGAACCTTCCCAAGAATTGATTATCGATAAAAAATATACTTTTGGCCCCCAAGAACAAGGAACCCCACATATTAGCATTGAGCCTAGTGACACATTCAAGGTTAGTTACCATATGGAATACCCGACTCCAATTGGAATCATGGATCATACTTTCGAATATGTAGATGAGGAAAGTTTTAAAAAAGAAATCGCTCCTGCGCGCACGTTCGGGTTCATGAAAGATATCGCTCAATTAACAAAGATGGGATTTGCTTCTGGCGGGAACCTGGACAACTTTATTCTATTGGGAGATGGGAAAGTCATCAACACCGAACTACGATTTAAAAATGAGTTCCCACGGCATAAGATTCTTGACATCCTAGGGGACTTCTACCTTTTAGGGAAACCTATTCGCGGGCACATCCGCGCAAATAAATCAGGACACACCCAAAACATAGGACTTCTAAAAACTTTAACGAATGCAGAAATTCAACATCCTCTGTAATTTCAGTTTCAACTTAAATTTACCGACATCAATTAAACGAACCCTCTTCAGGCAACATCTCCATCTAGATTTTTTTAGACTCGGTTTATCGCTGCAAAACCGAATCATCTCGAAAAAATTCTACAGACAGTACTTATGAACCATTTGCACCTAATTTTTTAATAATGCTAAGCCCGAGTAAGCAACGTCATGACAATAAAAAAACTACCGGATGCCCCAAATGCCATTGAATATTTTTAAATTAGCCGTTCTTGTTTCCGGACGCGGTTCTAATTTGCAAGCCATAATTGACAGTATTGATCGAGAAGAACTGGACGCTCATCTTTCCATAGTAATTAGCAACACAAAAGATGCCATGGCCTTAAAACGAGCTGAAAAGCATGGGATAAAAACAATTTTTATCGATCCCTCTACCTACTTAAACAGCAAAGAGTACGACAAAGCACTCGTGTTGAAGTTAAAAGAGTTTTCCATTGATCTCATCTGTCTTGCTGGATATATGCGTATTCTAGGAGAAGAGGTTATACAAACCTTTGAAAAGAAAATTATAAATATACACCCTTCCCTATTACCAGCATTTCCGGGTCTGAATGCTCAAAAGCAAGCTATAAATCATGGGGTTAAGTTCTCTGGATGCACTGTCCATTTCGTCGATTCGGGAGTTGATAGCGGACCCATTATTCTACAAGCAGTAGTCCCTGTTTACGATAACGATGACGAAAAATCTCTCTCTAAACGAATTCTTGAACAAGAACATTACCTTTACCCAAAAGCAATCAAAATGATCCAGGAAAAAAAAATCAGATTAAATGGTAGAACCGTGACGAGTAAAATAATTTAACGCTATATACTCCACTAAGGCGTTCATGAAAAGACAAACCAAATTCTTATTTATTTTTATATTATATTGGCATGTTCCTGCGTGGGCTCTTAGTGACGAATTGGCAACTGTTAAGGCGATTCAGAAAAATTACGAGTCAGTTCTGACCTTAAAAGCAAACTTCGAGCAGAAGGCCTTCGTTAAGATGTTAAATAGGACCGAAATTACCCGGGGAAATGTCCAAATCAAAAAACCAGGTAAAATGAAATGGGTATACAACTCTCCAGACCCACAAGTTCTTGTTAGCGATCAAAAAAATTTATGGCTTTACGCGCCAGAAGAAGAACAAGTCACAAAAATGCCTATTGAAAGTGTATACTCGTCAAACACTCCAGCTCTATTCCTTGCGGGGCAAGGAATTTTGACAGACATCTTTAACGTTGTTCAGGTTCTAACTGAAAAAGATAAATTTGTTGCTGTTTTCACCCCAAAAGAAGTTGAAAGTAGTTTAAGTCGCCTTGTGCTTCGAGCAAACAAAAATAACTACCAAATCACAGGAGCGACCGTGTATGATAAACTTGGTAACAAGACTGCTATTAAATTTCGATCCATCCGTATCAACGAGGAAATACCGGAAAGCGTTTTCAACTTCGAGGTTCCTGCCGGCGTGGAAATACAAGACTTTACACCTAGCCCTTAAATAATTACCTTAAATTACTATGTTTGAAATTTCATCTATATCTCTCGATGCTGTATCAGCCTTTGGTCTCAAAATATTCGCATTTCTAGTGGGCTTAGCCGCCCTTATCTTTGTCCATGAGTTAGGGCATTTTCTTGCTGCCCGAAAATGCGGTGTTATCGTAGAAAAATTCTCCATAGGGTTTGGCAAAAAACTATTCGGGACAACTTCCCAAGGCACTGAGTTTATTATTGCAGCTATTCCTCTAGGCGGTTACGTCAAAATGAAAGGTGAGGAACTTGGTGAGGAAACAAATGAAGAAGGCTCATTCTCAGCTGCACTACCACAGCATCGCCTTCTAATAGCTTTTGCCGGCCCATTCTTCAATTTTCTATTTGCTTTAGCTATCTATGTGTTTGTGTACATGGCAGGGGTTGAAACCATAGGTCCGGTAATTGGAACCGTAAAAACAAATTCGCCTGCCCTCGAAGCAGGTCTTCAGACAGGCGATAAGGTAATATCCGTTAATAACAAGCCAATTCGATTCTGGAGTGAACTACAAAAGAAAGTCTATAATTCGCCCGGAGAGAAACTCGATTTCCAAATCGAACGTTTGACAAAAGGAATCATTAATTTAGAAATCACACCCACCACAGAAGAAATTAAAAATCTTTTTGGCGATACAGAGCAAGTCGGTCTAATCGGCATAACCCCACTTTCGAACACTATTAGCTACATCAAAAAAGAAAGTGCCGCCGAAAAAGCGGGACTTCAACTTAATGATCGTATTATCGCTGTAGGAGATACCAAGATATTTGGCTGGTCGGATCTTAGACCTGCGGCGGTGGACAAGCCAGGGAAGTCATTGACTTTCAAAATTCAACGTAATGGGACAGAAATACTGATCCCCCTAATCCCAACCCTAAAAACAATTAAAGATGAAAATGGCAAGGACTTAGAAATTGGAGAGATTGGCATTGGGATGAGTGGTCGCATGGTACTTGAGCAGTATGGTTTGCTTGGTTCGATCGTAAGAGCGATGAAAGAAACTTGGGAGATGACGGCCTTGATTGCGATCAGCGTGCAAAAGATGCTGTTTGGATCAATCCCAGCAGACCAAATTGGTGGCCCCATATTGATCTTTCAAATTTATGGAGAGCAGGCCGAACAAGGTTTCTATGAATTTTTCAGACTAACCGCCTTACTAAGCATCAACCTTGGCTTGATTAATTTACTCCCAATTCCAATTTTAGATGGAGGACATATTTTATTTTTTCTCATAGAAATAATTAAAGGGCGACCTGTGAGTGAAAAAAACAGAGAACTAGCTCAACAGGTAGGACTTTTCATGCTAATAAGTTTGATGGTATTTGCTTTCTATAATGACATAGTGCGAGTCATCAATTAGAAAAAATTCTACGACCATTTAAAAAATGGATTCAATATCCCAATTAGAAAGTCTAAAAAAAATCGCAACAGAACTTTCAATTGATATAATTCCCGGCAATTTATTCGACCCAGAAATTATGATTAAAAGTGGTCACTGTAAGGTGAAAGGGAAAGACACAATCATTATTGACAACTTGCTTTCAAGCCAAGAACAAAGCGAAGTCATTATTCAGACCTTAAAAAAGTTTGACCTGGAATCGGTTTACCTACCGCCATGGATTCGTGAGCGCCTTGAACCTGAAAATTCTATTTAAAATAAAATGACACTATTGAATAACATTCTTCCTGAGATACGTCGCGGAAAATTAAAAGCACTTCTTAGTGAAAGGGAGATCGTCCGAGTGCTTGAAGCCCACAATGGACTGAGTGGTATTATTGCAAATAATGCGTGTATTGAAGGGCAATCTAATCAAGTCCCAGTCCAAAGAGAATTCGACGCAATATGGGAAAGCAGTCTGACCGACTCCGCATCAAAAGGGCACCCCGACATAGAAGTTGTTAGTTTTGATTCAAGGCTTCAATCTATTAATGAAATTTTAGCTGTTACCCATAAGCCAATGATAGTTGATGGCGACACGGGAGGGGACGCTAATAATTTTGAGTATATGGTCACCAAACTTGAGAGGGCGGGTGTTTCTGCCGTCATTATCGAAGATAAAGTATTTCCAAAGCGAAATAGTCTGGAACCAGGCGTTCAGCAAATGCTTCAAGAGCCTGAGATATTCAGCCAAAAAATCCAACGCGGTAAAAGTGCTCAGATATCAACCGACTTTATGATTATAGCCCGGCTAGAAAGCTTGATAGCTGGGAAAAGTGTGGATGATGCGCTCTTTAGAGCTCAAATCTATCTGGAAGCGGGTGCTGACGGTGTAATGATCCATTCTAAAGAAAAAGACCCTTCCCAGATCATGGAATTCGCGAAGCACTACCAGAAAATGACTCAAAAAATAAACTGCAAAAAACCAATGGTATGTGTACCAACAACATACAATACCCTTACCGAAGATGAGTTGCGTGCTGCCGGATTTAGTATAGTTATTTACGCCAATCACCTTTTAAGAAGCGCTAATAAGGCAATGGAAGAAACTGCTCGCACCATCCTTCTTAATCAACGTTCATTTGAAGTTGACCCAATCTGTTCTCCCGTCCGCGAAATATTTCAAACAGTAGGGTTTCTCGAAGTTAAAGAAAAAGACAAACTCGACGGAAACAACAAAAACATCCCCATAATCATTCCTGCTGCGGGCGAAGATCCATCGTTAAGTTCAATTCTAAATGGCAAACCTAAGTCTATGTTTGAAATAGCTGGGAAAACTCTTCTCGACTGGCAAATCAGCGCTCTCAATAGTAATAACCTGACAAATATCACAGTGATAACAGGCTATAAAAGTAGGGAGATGAAAGCAGAGGGCATCACCTTTCAGGAAAATAAAAATTACAAAAGAGGCTCCGAGTTACACAGTTTGATGGAAGCTCGAAAAAAGATGACGAGCGGTTTCATTATGCTGTATTCGGACATACTGTTTGAAGAGAACATAATGTCAAAAATACTTGCTTGCCAAGAAGACATCGTCCTTGTAGTAGACAACACCATGCAGTACCATGCGCCAGAAGCAAACAAAATACAGGATTTTATTATCATTAAAGACAAACATCTACCCACCCGAAGAAAAATTAGTTTTGCTTGTGAAAATATTATTTCAAAAATTGGATCAAAACTAAACCCAGAAACCGCCACTCACGAGTTTATAGGCCTCGCTAAGTTTACTAAAACTGGAGCGGAGCAACTTCTTCAGACCTATGAAGACTGCGTAAAGAATTATCACGGTAAGTTGCAGGAGGCTGACAATATAAATCAATTTAAATTTACCGACCTAATACAAGAAATGATCGACCGAGGCTACGTCGCTAACTTTCTTGAAATTCATAAGGGTTGGCTAGAGATTCATAGTACTGAAGACATAGAACTAGCCAACCATTTCCTATCCAATAGTTAAACACACCCTTGATCGAGAACCGTTTTTGTGCGAACAAGAAAACAGCCGAGACAGTCTTCTGACAATTGAAGTCAAAGACTAAAAGAAAATTATTACTATGTACTATTCAAAGCTACTAATACCAACCCTAAAAGAATCTCCTGCGGATGCCGAGGTGGTCAGCCATAAGCTCATGGTCCGCGCTGGAATGATCCGTCAAATGGCTGCCGGCATCTATTCAATCCTCCCATTAGGACTAAGGGTACTTAGAAAAGTCGAGCAGATCATCAGGGAAGAAATGAACCAGATTGGAGGACAAGAAGTTTTCCTTCCTAGCGTCCAACCAGCCGAATTATGGGCCGAAAGTGGACGCTGGGATTTTTATGGAAAGGAATTGCTACGCTTCAAAGACCGGAATGACCGCGAATTTTGCTATGGGCCAACTCACGAAGAAGTTATTACAGACATAGTCCGTCGCGAAGTAAAATCCTACCGACAATTGCCAATTACCTTGTACCAGATTCAAACCAAGTTTCGAGATGAAGTCAGACCCCGCTTCGGAATAATGCGTGGACGTGAATTCACAATGAAAGATGCCTACAGCTTTCACGCAACTGAGGAAAGTACTCGCGAAACTTATTCAAGTATGGCGAATGCCTATTCCCGAATTTTTAAAAGATGTGGGCTGGGTTTTAAAATGGTGGAAGCCGATAGCGGAACCATTGGGGGCAATTTCTCTCATGAATTCGTCGTGCTCGCAAGCTCTGGGGAAGATTGCATAGGATTTTGCAATTCATGCGATTACGCTTCGAACCTTGAAAAAGCTGAAACGAAAACCTCGGCAATAAATAAGGAACCTCCGTTACTGGAAGACCTAAATGAAGTTGCCACGCCCAAAAAAAAATCTGTGGAAGAAGTAACCCAGTTTCTTCGAGTGTCATCTAAAACACTAATTAAAACCATTATATTTGAAACCGACCAAGGACTAGTTGCTGGGCTCGTTCGAGGCGATCGTGAAATCAACCCTGTCAAACTTAAAAACATGGTCGACTGCGAATGGCTTATCCCTGCCTCAGAAAATTTAGTTACAAAAACGACTGGGTTGCCCTGCGGGTACTTGGGGCCTGTGGGAATTAAGCTCAAAGTTTTTGCCGATAAAGAAATCCCGCTTATGTCCAACAGCATCGCAGGGGCAAACAAAATAGATACCCATTTGACTGGTATTCAGTTTAAACGAGACCTGAATGTTGAAAAAATAGGGGACATCAGAAGTGTCAACGAAGGAGACCCTTGCCCTAAGTGCAAATCAGGAAAGTATAAAATAAAACGAGGTATCGAAGTAGGACATATTTTCATCCTAGGCAAAAAATACAGCGAATCCATGCAAGCCTTGTATCTAGATGATCAAGGCAAAGAAAAACCAATGATCATGGGCTGTTATGGGATAGGAGTTGGCCGAACTGCCGCAGCTGCTATTGAGCAAAACCATGATGAGAAAGGAATCATCTGGCCTATTTCCCTTGCTCCTTTT
>JBGTUV010000006.1:0-16431 GCA_041938985.1 Candidatus Nitromaritima sp.
AATCTCTCACGCTTATACTCCTGATACTTTCCTCAGTACCAATCGTAGGACGAGCTAACGCATCCTCTGGATACAAAAGCTTGCAAGCAAGATTATTTATATCAACATCAACTCCCTTCTCATTTAAATCCTCTAAACATTCCTCAAGAATAATTCCACGCTCTAACTCTATCTCTGGGAACATAGGCTCCAGAAAAAACTCGGAAAACAGATTTATCGCACGATCTATATTGGAGATATGCGGACTAAAACCATAATACGTGTGGTCGCTCATAGTGGAAGCCCTAAGGTCTCTTCCAATAAGTTCAAACTCCCGATTAAGTAAATGCGAATTTGGGTATGCCGAATTACCTCTAAAAAGCATGTGTTCAACAAAATGAGAGATGCCATTATTCTGCATATTCTCAAATCTCAAACCTGAACGAACAAACATTGCCAATTCAATGCTATGGATATGTGGTTGTTCAATCACAATCACTGTCATGCCATTGACTAAGCAATCCTTAAAAACCTTTATTTTTTCTATTTTCCCTGTAGTTACTAAATTCATATTTAAAATAAAATTACTCACACAATAAAACTACGACCTCTCAAACCAAGTTCACTCGTCTACTAAAAAAGAGCGGGGAAGCATTCCATTTTCTTATCATTAATTTTCGAATTTACAATACATGAAAAAACTACTCGAACCTTATTGAATCTTTCCCAAGCACCGCCTCGATTTCCTGAATAATCTCATCGCAAGGTTTGATCTTGAGGTTCCCATCAACAGATAATTTTCTTACTTTATTACTAGGAAACAAAAATTCCACAAAAGTCTCATTGCCGCCTTTGTGTTTTTTAAGAATTTCTTTAATTGAAATCAGCGTATCTTTTTCTAGCCCTAGAGTGCGAAATCGTATATGCACCTTGCCCTCCCAATGTTCCTTTGCTTCTTTTAGCAAACAAACTTTTTTAGCGATCACTTTGGGTTGATTGCCGTCAGAATCGACGGTACCTTGTACTAAAATTGGATCGTCATCGGATAGGATGTTCTCGATGATAGCGTAAATTTCAGGCCATAAGATAACCTCTATCGATCCACTTAAATCCTCCAAGGTAACAATAGCCATCTTGTCACCCTTCCTCGTAGTCTTGGGTAAAACTTTACCGGGAATTCCTGCGATACTCACTTCACTGCCCGTATTATCTTCCAAAATGCTCACCGAAGATGCATCTGTAAACCACGCCAATTCGTTAGCATATTGTTCAAGGGGGTGACCTGAGATATAAAACCCTATAGTTTCCTTTTCGTACTTCAAGCGCTCGTGATCACTCCAGTCTTTGATCATACTTGCATTCCCTGACTCCTCTTTTTCCCCCTCAAATACTTCGAACATACTGCTCTGCCCAAGTTCATGGTCTCTTTGTTTTGCTTGCCCCATTTCTATCGCGTTCGGGATATCCTCAATCATTGCGGCGCGGTTTTGGTTTAATGAATCACAAGCACCACTTTTAACGAGGCTTTCGACCACCCGCTTATTGACAAGACGCAAGTCAACATTCTCGCATAATCCTCTTAATGAAGAAAACTGTCCCCTCTTTTCCCGAGCTTCAATAATAGAATCAATAGCGCTCGACCCAACATTTTTAATCGCGCCGAGCCCAAAAATCAAGTGGTCGTCTGCGATGGTAAAATCTTTCATGCTCTCATTTACCTCAGGTGGCATAACCTTAATCTTCATGTCACGACAATCATTGATATATCGACTGACCTTATCCGTATTATCCATATCGGCCGTAATGAGAGCGCCAAAAAACTGGAGAGGGTAATGAGTCTTCAGGTACGCCGTTTGATATGAAACTAGTGCGTAAGCGGTACTATGCGATTTATTAAATCCATATCCGGCAAACTTTTCCATAAGATCAAACACCTTTGTTGCTTTTTTAATATTGATATTTTTCCCCTCGGCACCAGCGATAAATTTTTCTCTCTGGGCCTCCATTTCCTCGGGTTTCTTTTTCCCCATAGCTCGTCGCAAAAGATCAGCATCGCCGAGACTAAACCCAGCTAAAATACTGGCGATTCTCATTACCTGTTCTTGGTAGAGAATAACTCCATGAGTTTCTTTGAGAACATCTTTTAATTGTGGTAGTTCATATTTCTCCTCAAGCTTGCCATGTTTTCGCTTAATATAATCGTCCACCATTCCACTCTCTAGCGGACCGGGTCTGTACAGGGCAAGAAGCGCAATGATATCTTCAAAGCAATCGGGCTTCATTTTTTTGAGCAAATCACGCATACCAGAGCTTTCTAGCTGAAAAACACCTAGCGTACGAGTACTGCAAAGAAGTTTATAGGTCTCTGGGTCGACCATCGGAATCGCTGCAATGTTCAAATCCACTCCTAGTGATTCTTTTATAAGGCGGAGAGCGTTATCAATTACGGTAAGAGTTTTAAGACCTAGAAAATCCATTTTTAATAGGCCTAGTTTTTCCACGCTCCCCATCGAATACTGGGTTACGACTTCATCCTGTTCTCCCTTACCTTTACTTGGAAATTTATATAAAGGGAGAAAGTTTGTCAGGGGTTTTGATGAAATAACAACACCAGCCGCATGAGTAGAGCAGTGGCGAGGCAATCCTTCTAAATTTAAAGCAATATCGAGCAGTTCTGTTACTTTTTCACTATCTCTTTTCATACTCTCAAAGCGTAGCTCTTCTTTAAAAGCATCCTTGAGACAGATATTTAACCGGTTAGGAACCAACTTTGCTATTTTGTCAACTTCCCCGTAAGACATATCTAAGACACGCCCCACATCTCTTAGAACTCCCTTCGCATTCATGCTGCCGAACGTGATTATCTGTGTCACGTTCTGACTGCCTCCATACTTTTCACTGACATATTTAATGACATTGTCACGCTTGGTCATGCAGAAGTCGATGTCAATATCAGGCATGCTGACTCGTTCAGGATTTAAAAACCGTTCAAAAAGGAGGTCGTACCGAAGTGGGTCAATATCCGTTATACAAAGAGAATAGGCAACCAGACTTCCTGCTGCAGAACCGCGACCAGGACCTACCGGAATCCCATTTCTTCGAGCGTAATCTATAAAATCCCACACAATTAAGAAATACCCGGGATATCCCATCCGTTCAATAATATCAAGCTCCTCTTGCAACCTTTTTCTATAAAGCGACGGCTCGTAGGTTATGCCATATTTGGTCATCTCGTGAAATCGTTCATCCAACCCTTTATTTGTCTGCTCTGTCAAATAAGATTCAAGAGTATAGCTTTCTGGAACTGGGTAATCTGGAAAATTAAGCTTATCAAAATCTATTTCCAACTCACACCGTTCTGCGATTTTCAAAGTGTTTTCTATCGCTTGCGGAATATCTCGAAACAACTCCGACATTTCCTCGGGAGATTTAAAGTAGTATTCATCGGAGGGATAACGCATGCGATACTGGTCACTCATGGTCTTGCCAGTCTGCAGGCAGAGAAGAATCTCATGAGCATGAAAATCTTCACGGTCCAAGTAATGACAATTGTTCGTTGCAACCAGAGGCAGGGAAAGCTTATCTCCAATCTTGACTAGTTCATTATTTATTTTTTCTTGATACTCCATTTTATGGTTCTGGAGTTCGAGAAAAAAATTATCCTGCCCCATGATGTCCCTGTACTGGCCCGCCATTTTAATGGCACGTGGAATATTTTCCTTATTAATGTTGTGGGCAATCTCGCCGCGCCCACATGAACTCAAAGCAATTAAACCCTCCGCATATTCTGCCAATAGTTCTTTGTCAATCCGTGGCTTGTAATAAAAACCCTCCATATATCCGAACGTTACCAACTTAAGAAGGTTTTTGTATCCTTTTTCATTTTGGGCTAAAAGAATGAGATGATAAGAAGCGTCTCGGAGGTCGTATTTTTCTTTCTTGTCATGACGGCTTTCGGGGGCTACATACACCTCACAACCAATGATGGGTTTCAGTCCGTGCTTTTTTGCTCCGTTATAAAACTCAACCGCCCCAAACATATTGCCATGATCAGTCATGGCAACAGCAGGCATCTTGAACTCTGCCGCGCGTCTGAACATGGCATCCTGCCTCAGAGAAGAATCGAGCAAGCTAAAAGAAGTGTGCGCATGCAGATGAACAAAGTTAGACGGCTTCATCAGTTCTTTTAAAAGTGAGTTGAGTTACTGTATCAATTGAGAATTTTGTTTAAAGAAACATACTCCATATCAAGAGCATTCGCCACTGCAGGATGCGTTATGTGGCCATTGAATACATTTAACCCTTTCGCCAGGGCTGGATTCTCTTGAAATGCATGATTGAACCCCTTATTAGCTAATTCTAAAGCATAAGGGAAGGTTGCGTTAGTCAACGCAAATGTTGAAGTACGCGCTACCGCTCCAGGCATGTTAGCTACACAATAGTGCACAACATCATCTACTATGTATATGGGGTCGCTGTGGGTCGTGGGACGAGAGGTTTCTATCACCCCTCCCTGATCAATTCCCACATCAACAATTACCGAACCAGGCATCATCAATGAAAGCATTTCTCGGGTGATGAGCTTTGGCGCTCGTGCGCCAGGAATGAGGATTGCCCCAATAACCAAGTCAGCGGTACGAAGTGATTCGGTAAGGTTCACACGGTTTGACATCAGCGTTTTTAAACGTCCGCCATAGATATCGTCCAAGTAACGCAACCGACTCAAATTGACATCCAATAATGTCACAGAAGCTCCGGTGCCGATCGCCATTTTAGCAGCATTGGCACCAACAACCCCGCCTCCAATAATTACCACATGCCCAGGATCCACACCCGGGACGCCACCAAGGAGAATGCCTCGTCCTTTATTCTCTCTTTCAAGGTATTTTGAACCCTCGTGAATTGACATCCTCCCCGCGACCTCACTCATCGGGATCAATAGCGGAAGCGAATTATCTGGCAATTGAACAGTCTCATAAGCTATACCCGTCACCTTCCGATCGAGAAGTGCGCGAGCCAAATCAGGTGCAGGAGCCAAATGAAGGTAGGTATAAAGAATTTGACCTTCTCTCAAAAGATCGAACTCCTCGGGTAAAGGCTCTTTGACCTTGATGATCATTTCTGAACGGGAAAAAATATCATTCCTCTCTGCAATGTGTGCTCCATGCTTTTCATACAACTGATTTGGAAGCCCACTCCCCTCGCCCGCCCCATCTTCCACGAGAACTGTATGCCCATCCATGGTCAGATCATGCACTCCTGCCGGGGTCAATGAGACACGGTACTCATCTTCTTTAATCTCTTTAGGAACTCCGATAATCATGAAATTCTCCAGAAAAACTCATTTCTTCTTCACAACAATACTTTTCTACCAATTCGACTTCCAATAATTTCATAAATAGAGAATATATATACAGCATCTGTCCTTTATACCTAATTTAACTCACCCTTACACGACAATAATTAGTATTAATATCCTCATAACACCGTTTGTAATTTAGGTTGAAATTATATAGATTAGTAATTAAAATCTTATCTATTTGCTATCAAATAAAGAATTTTTATTGAAAACAAAAGCCAAATCTAAGTTGGAAGAATGCATACTTGCTCATCTTACTCCAGAGGGTAACTTACTGGACCTAGAGAATAAAAGTGTTACCCCTGAGCATATACGTCTTTTGTGTCAGGCGGGAGACACACTAAACGGAGTTAAACAACTTTATCTAAGTAATAACGGGTTAGGCGATGCGGAAATTGAATTTTTATCTAAAAGCCGTTGCTTTCCCAATCTGGAAAAATTATTTTTGAACCATAACAAAATAAGTAATGCCGGAGCAAAAGCACTAGCAGAGTCAAAATTAGTTCAAAATATTAGTTGCCTTATGCTGGAGGCTAACCAAATCGGAGTGAATGGAGCTCAATCGTTTGCTACTTCATTGAATTTAAAAAATCTAGAAACCCTGTTTCTAGACTCAAATCCTATCGGACCTGAAGGAGCTGAGGCATTAGCGAGATCCACATGCTTACCTTCCCTTACCGCTCTCCACATGGATAGCACAGGAATAGGAGATCAGGGAGTCAAGGCGATTGCCGCCTCGCAGACGTTATCCAAAATCGAGAAACTGTACCTGTGCTCCAATAAAATAGGTGATGAAGGAGCGATTGCACTGTCTCAATCACCCAACTTGAGTCATTTAACTTGTTTAAGTATTTGGCGAAATGAAATAAGAGATGCGGGTGGCAAAGCCATCGCAGAATCAAATCATTTTTTAAAACTGGAACGGCTGTACATGAGCCTAAACCTAATAGAAAAGCCAACGCGTAAATTGATTCGCACTTCAGATATGGCTTCGAGATTAAAAACCCTGGTTATGGACTAAAAGTGGCCTGATTAACAGGAGATCGCTAGTGAAGTACAAATTTACCTACTCAAGACTTTTTAACGTGGTTTTTCATATCGGTGTAGTATTCAATGTCCTGCTGGTAATATGGCTATACCTTATATTTTTCAAAGTAATCTAGGTAGTCCCCACCACACTTCAAAAAAATAGGTTTTCCTTTACCTTCGAAATGTCGACTTTCCCCTCAGAGTAGTCACCTTTAGCTTTAACCAAAAAGTCTGTATTTCGCCACAAAACATTATTCTGGGGAATAAGATATTCTCCTTCAGCATTCCTAAAGGGTCGCCACGACTGATCGATATAAATCTCATTAGGCCTGAAATCACCCTTGTATTTAAGTGAATGATTATCGCCTATATAATATCCAAGGTAAAAAAACTTCACGCCCCGCTGTCGGCAAAATTCTAATTGTTTCAGAATACTGAATGTACCCAAACTGAGTTTAGAGTCGCTAATATCGTAAAAAGTATAAATGGCGGAAAATGTATTTGAAGTATGATCCCCTAAAGCAATACCAACAAGCTTTTCGTCAAGGTAATACTCAAACTCGATTCCAAAATTCGTATTCACGTAAAATGAGAGGCGAAAATTCGCCTCGTCCTCAACATCGTCCTGCAAGGGATGAAACTTCCTCTTATGATTGATATATAGATTGAATTTTTCATCTGTATAACGTGGGGAGGCAATCTTGACATTCAATCCATGGCATGATTTAAGAGCGCGTTTCTGACTTCTTGTTATCTTAAAATCTCTCACTCGTACGCGAATAGGAATACATTGATAACAGTCCAGACAGTGCGGACGAAAATAGTAGTCGCCAAAATGTCTCATCCCATGGGCCAACAAGTACTCGAATTCTACCTCTGACATATCCTCCAGAAGGTATTCTTCAAATAAAGATTTTTGATCTTTAAAATACCCACATTGAAACGGTTTTGACTCTATAAAATGTGCCAGCATAATTTAATGAAAAAGAGTGCCAAGATTTAATGAAATCCTTTCGATTATATATCATCTGAACCTTTAAGTGTAGAGATCAAACCGGATTATCAGCATAATAACTTTGCAAAGCGTTGCAATCGATTAACAATTATGATTAACTTGACCGCGAAGTTGGACATATCACATTTCGCGATTCACCTTACCGAGCTTTATCCTGCGCAAAAATTTATTCCACGGTAACTTGACATATTGAAAATATCTGTCGTCATACCAGCCCTTAACGAAACTTTAATCTTAGAAGATAATCTGCGCGCTATCTCTAACCTAAACCCACATGAAATTATTGTTGTAGATGGAGGAAGCACCGACTCGACTTTTTCAGTAGCGCGCCGCATGGCTACCCTGGTTATCATGAGCAAGTCCGGAAGAGCCCGCCAAATGAACGCAGGCGCAAAAAAAGCAACCGGAGATCTACTCCTATTCATGCATGCCGACAATAAATTAACCTTGGAAAGCTTCGAAAGAATGAAAAAAATAATGACGACTGACGGGTCTGCTGGTGGCGCATTCAGCCTGCAAATAGAATCTGAAAAAGCTTCCCTCAAGGTCATCTCTTTACTAGCTACCTGGCGCTCAAAATATCTCAACCTTGTATACGGTGACCAAGCCATCTTTGTCCGTGCCGATATATTTCAGAAAATGGGTGGATTTTCTCCACTTCCAATCTGTGAAGATCTCGACTTTTTTCGTCGTCTCGGCCGACAAGGTAAGGTCGTACTTCTCGAAGAAAAAACCCATACCTCAGCACGCAGATGGAAGGCGGAAGGAATTTTCTATACAACACTACGCAATATCACTATTGGGGGACTATTTTTACTCGGGTTTTCACCGCAAACTCTGAGCAAATGGTACTCCGCAATTCGTTAATTTTTAGCCTAGGTAAAATATCAACGCACTTACACCTTCAGCCTTTCTAAAACATGCTTCTTCGCATCATCATTTACCGATAACCCGTTTTCAACTTCTTCTTGTATTGGCTACCGGCACTCCATATAATCTAGATATCGTCACATTATTAATGATTCCCTTCTAGCTCAGCTACAAAGTTTGATCTGGAGTTCTTGTGAGAAAAAAAAACAATAAAACAAAAACCAATCTAAGGCCTTTTATTTTTATCAGCGTCATCGCATTGATCCTGAGTGTCGTATATTCAGCAACAAAGCCCGTTGAATACGGAACTCCTATAGCTCCAGCAACAGGACAATTGATTGAAACCCGATCCGTGATGTCTTCAGCTTTTTATACCGGGAAAGCAGCGGAAGCATACCGCATTGCCGCTGAAATCCCGAAAGTCATCGACAGTCAATTTTGCTATTGTTACTGCAAAAAAAACCACCAGCACAAGACCTTACTTACATGTTTTACCAATAAACACGGTTCCAAGTGCGATACCTGCATCAATGAGGTGCTTTACGCCTACGAATTATACAAACAAGGAAAAACTCTGGACGAAATAATTGTCTCAGTCGATAAAAAGTTTTATCGCCCTTACAAACCGCAACGACTTTAAAAATAACTTATGAATGCAATTGTCGAACAAAAACCAACCAGCATCTATATCCCCTATGCCTTGCTGGTAACTGCCCTGCTTTCATCTTATATAATTACCCTAAACAAAGTTGACCTCAGACCGGGAGAGGTGGAATACCCAGCGGAGGCATTTCTAGCTCCCGAGTTTGAATTGCCGACCCTTCAAGGCGGAAAAATTAGGCTATCGGACTACCGAGGTAAGGTACTGTTTATCAACTTCTGGGCAACTTGGTGCGCCACCTGCAAGGTCGAGATGCCTTCCATGGAGAAACTGTACCAGCGTTTCCGAGAATATGATTTTGAGATGCTAACGATCAGTGTCGACAAAGACCTGTCACTCATTACTCCATTCGTAAAAGAATACGGTTTAACTTTTCCTGTCCTACTTGATCCCGACAGCAAGTTGGCCAAACAAGATTACAAAACAACCGGCGTTCCGGAAACCTTCGTTGTTGATAAAAATGGGATTATCGTGCACAAGGCCATAGGTCCCCGAGACTGGGCCACCGACGAAACGATGGAAGCATTCGCTCAACTCATCCAGAGGGGCTGACGAAATGAACTTTAAAGTAATTCTTCTATTATCTGTTTGCCTGTTAATGACCCCAAAATTAGTTTTTGCCCATGGCAGCGGTCACGCAGAAAAACAACTCATATCCCCACTAATTGAAGAAGATACCCCTCTTAATGATTCTATTTACTCTGTTAATGGCGAAAAAGAAACAGAGTTTCAAGACCTAGAGGAGGCCCCGAGGGGTTCCCCATTTTCAAATATCAACCCTTTAGGTAACGATACTTCGTTAACGGACGATATGAGAACTAGCGAGCCGATGAAGCGCTTTAAAGAAAAAACAAACTCTCCAGAGCATGACCAACACAAAACACAACATGTAGAAGAATCATTGCACGAGTGGGTATCTCCTAATGCAAAAGGATACACCGTCGCCATAAGTATGACTATTCTTTCCGGACTGGCTTTTATGGGGTTAAGTTTTTTCCGGATTGGAGAAAAAAACTAGATAATCATCTAAAAAATTATTGCCGAGAAGACCTGTGAATAAACTTCAAAGCCTCCTTAAACATCGATTGGGTCTAGATACTCTCGAATACGAAATCCCCGAACACTCGAACTCGATAAAATATTCCTTGGGCGGGATGACGATAACCTCATTCGGAGTTCTTGTCATAAGCGGGATCCTACTGGCTCAGTTCTTTAACCCAACCCCAGAAAGAGCTAACAGCAGCGTACACTTTCTTATGGACCAGGTATATCTTGGCTGGTTTCTTCGCGGTATTCATTTCTGGGCAGGGGAAATTCTCACAATCACAATTATCCTTCACATGATTCGAGTGTTTTATACCGCATCCTATAAAAACCCAAGGGAGGTCAACTGGTTAATCGGTGTCGGTCTACTAGGACTCATGATCACCTTGATGTTTACAGGAACTGTTCTCAAATGGGATCAGGAAGGCTATGAAGCATTAGATCACTTTCTCTGGGTTGCGGAAAAATTTGGTGTTTTAGGCGTACCATTGACAGAAAAATTTTCTCCAGGCGTGCCATTACTAAGCCGAATATATATGGCTCATATATCTTTTCTCCCTATCGTTACGATGGGCTTGCTCGGACTTCATGTTTTTTATATTAAGTATCACAAACTTTCCGCAAAGCCTGGCGAGACAGATGCTGGCCGAATGATCCCCTTCACTAATCATATGGCGTACCTTCGTCGGGCAGGTATCGGCATCTTTACTCTCATCTGTCTGCTAGCGTTAACTGTTGCTCCACCTCTAGGGAATGCACCTATCATGGGCCTTGAAGTCACTAAACCTCCATGGCAATTCGTTTGGATTTATGCCTTAGAAAACCTTTGGGTTCCGTCTTTAATTGTCGCCCCAATTTTGATTGGTTTATGTTTAATCAGCGTACCATTCATAGATCGAAGCACTGAGACCGATCCTAAAAAACGACCCATTGCAATGATGATTTTGTGGAGCACTATCGTATTGTTTGTATGTCTGACTCTCTGGGGTAAGTTCACTACGATGACCCACACCATGTAACCCACCAATTTTTCTCAACTATGCCTGCCACAATAATTATAGAAATTCTGACAAAAAATGACTGCTGCCTCTGTGACGATATCAAAGAAATTGTAAACAGAGTACTCCCACACTACCCAGTAAAACTGGTGATAACCGACATTGAATCTAACCCAGCGTTGTACGAAAAATTTAAGGAACGAATCCCTGCTTTGAAGATCAATGGAATAGAAAGTTTTGTGTATAAAGCAAATGAAACCACTTTGCGCCACAAACTGGATCGATTAAAACAAGAAGTTATATAGAATCGTCAGCAGTTTTTCTAACGCAATAAACTTAGGAGTGGAATAATGGTAGAAAAAAAATCATTAACCCAAGACGAGCTTCAGATAAAAATAAAAGAACTAGTGCCTGACTGGAAAGCCGGAGAAAATGAGCGCGGTGTTCCTTATATTGAGAGAGTCAAGCACGCTTCTACCTATATGGAGGGAATTGACTTCGTAACTAAAGTAGCAGAGGCTGCAGAGGCGAACAACCACCACCCGGACATTCACATCAACTACAAACGTATATCGGTCAAGTACTGGACCCATTCATCAGGGGGTGTAACACTAGCCGACATACAAATGGCTCAAAAAATCACACCCCTGTTCTAAAGATTGCAATAAATAGGAAGAACCTGACTCATCCTCACTACAAAATTAACACTTCGAAAAACATGACATAACAAAATGACTCTGTGGATTTTGAATCAGGACCCAACAACCACTCCAAAGTTTCTAAAGAGAAATCTTTTTTCTTAATGGTCTCACTCTAATGCCGCGAATTTCATTGAACAGAGAACTCTGGGTTATTTCAGGTCTTTTATTTTTGGCAATAGCCCTGAGACTGCCTACTCTTGGGAGCCCGCTCATTGAGGATGAAGCTATTTCCTTTAATCGGTATATCGATGTGCCCTGGAAAGACTTGGTTTTCTACTATCACGATACCAATCAACACACACTTTTTCTTCTACTTTCAAAGTTTTCTATTTGGATGTTTGGTGAAAGTGAAATAATTTTTCGACTACCTTCTTTTCTGGCAGGTGTTTTGTCAATTCCTTTAATTTATCGACTTGGATTGCTAATCAAGATTCCACGGTCCTCCGCTTTGATCTCTGCTCTATTGATGGGACTATCCTGGCCACACCTAAAATATTCGCTAGAGGGTCGGGGCTACACGCTAACAATATTTTTAGTGCTTTTGGCAACATATTCAGCGGTTCGGTTTTTAGATAATTTCCGTTGGATGTGGGGAAGCGTGTTGGTCGTGACCGGGTTTTCCATGACGTACACTCTCCCAAGCAATTTATTTTTTTTGGGAGGATTGGCCGTGTTCATAGTCCTTGCAGGAGGCCTGGGACTGAAGGAAAGCCGACTCTCCATTAAAAAGATGTTTCAGAGTTCTATTCCGTTTTTAATAATGTTTGCTTGGATTGGTATTTATTTTCTAATCATTTATGAGGAGCTTAAAGTCACTAGGGACCTTCTCCCTTTACTTCTGGATGGAACTCGAATAGGAAACATCACAGAGCTCCTTGTTGCTCCGTGGGGATTCTGGATGTACTTGTTTTTTGCCTTGGGAGCCTGGCGGTTGAGGGGAAGAAGGGAAAGAATTCTTTTTTTAGCTGTTATTCTGGTTCCCATTGTTCTTACATTGGGAACCGGGGTGGTTGGGTTTGCTCGACACTATATTTATTGGTTGCCCTTTGTCCTTTTACTGTCTGCTTACGGAATAACTGAAGTATTTTTACAGCTTAAGAAAAAGATAGGGAGTCCGGTTTATGGATTGGGGCTGGGGTTTGTGTTTCTTTTAGTATTTTTCGCGGTAAAGCAGACAACCAAGCTTTATACGGCTCGGGATAACGGTTCTCTGGTGGTGGCAGGGCCTAACGCGACATTATCGGAAGCATCTCAGATGGCAGTGTGGGTCGACGAAAACATTCCAGAGGATAATCTTATTGTCATTAGCACCGGTGGTCCTGAATCAAGTGTCTTGAATCGATATATGAAAAAAACGTTTTAGTGCGGATGACTCATTTTGCCCGCGGCGGAGAATTGAAAAAAATTGTTTTCATTGCTCACCAGGATATGCCTCCAGAAAAGTATCCATTTACTCCCTGGGTGCATGACCGCATACTCAAGTTACCTGCTAGTAGGTTTAATAAAATATATTCTCGGGAACCTTGGTGTATACGAACTCGATTTAAAGATTAAACGGTTTATTACCTCAAGGTTCGATCCTGATTATGAAGTAAAGTTAGGGACTTCGGAGATACCGCAAGTCAATATTCAGAAAATTGAAGAACCAATAGTAGTGGGGAAACATGCGCTTTATATCGAAAATAAATCTGGTGTTCCAATTGATCTAATTTCTCCTGTTGTCAAAGGAGCAGATATTTTGGGCGAGAACACGTATCTATTATATATTTTTATTAAGTCGGCCCATCAAAAAGGTGCTGTTCACCTTGGAGATAATAAAAACTGGCCGCCAACTTTAGGGTTTCTAAACCCATGGCTTGGAAGGTTTCGCTTAGCAGTTTCAGGTTATCATGATTGGCATGTTAAGTTCAGTCTGTCATCTCTATCAAAAGGGAGGCATTATTTTCAGGAACGTATAGGAGTTCAAATAGGAAATAGCTATTTTGACGGGTTTCAGTCCTATCTTTTGACAGAGTAATCTCCAGAGATCTTGTAACCCGGTTATTCTAATGAAATATTTTTAAAAAGAAAGTATGGGGTTTTTCAAAGGGTGGTGATCATGATTATGGACTGTTATTTTGACGGTCGCTTTAATCTTATAATCATGTCCAGAAATAACCTACAGGAATCAGGTAAATAATTTTTTAAATTCGATCAACTTAAAAAGGCTAGCTCTTCATCAAGATCTATCTGTCTCCTCTCGTAATATATCATCAAGGGTCTGTCTTCGTCGCGTAAGTTCGCATTGCCCCCCCTCTACCACGACTTCTGGAATAAGAGGCTGAGTATTGTAATTAGAAGACATGGAAAACCCGTAGGCACCAGCCCCGCCAACAACAATGAGGTCACCCGCTTTTGGCATCGGGAGCCTTCTCGGAACCGGTTCTTCATCTTTCTGGGTCAACACATCACCAGACTCACAAACTGGACCAGCTACGATTATGTCCTGCTCGGGGCCCAAATCATCTCCTACAATCCATATAGGGTGAAACGCGCCATAGGCCATAGGCCTTAACAAATGACAAAAACCAATATTACCCAGCACGTAGTTGAGCCTCCTGCCATCTTCTTCGAAGGTGTGGTTCAGCGCCCGTACCTCGCCGATCAGATACCCGCAACCGGCTACAAACCTGCGACCAGGTTCAATCTCGCATATTATTTTTCGATCAAAATGATTTTCTAGAACTTCCACCCGCTCGGTAAGTATAGATTTATATCTCGAAATATCTTCTTGTGGCAAGTCTGGGTCATACTGGTAAGGTAATCCACCCCCAAAGTTGACTACCTGCAGATCATTAAATTCTTTAGCAAAATCCACCAACTTGCCAGTAATCCGTTTCAAATGATCCATATCACCGCCGGACCCAATATGGATGTGCACTCCAGAAATTATCAAATTATATTTTTTTGCAATATCACGCGCCTCATTCAGATTTTCATACCATATGCCATGTTTACTGTAAGGCCCACCTGTATTTGTCTTCTTAGAATGTCCTGCACCTTCTCCTGGGTTGATACGAATGGATACTTTCGGACTCCCTCGACCAATACTCTCAAACGCACAACCATACTCTTCCAACATTCCAAGTGTTCCACAGTTGGTAAAGATGTTTTGTTCCAAACAGAAATGAACATCATCTGCATTGGAAAAAACGTCGCTGGTAAAACAAATATCTTCTGGTCTAAACCCCGCTTTGATAGCGCGCCTTACTTCATAAACACTAACAGCATCGATCTTTATACCGTGATCTAACATTTCTTTTAAAATGCGCGTATTAGAGCAGGCTTTCATTGCGTAACGAGTTACTGGAGATAATTGCTTGATTTCCTCGATCGACTGACGAAGAGCCGTCATACTGTATGCATATACTGGCGTCCCAAACTCCTCTGAAATTTTCCGAACATCTACACCTTCTATCTTCATCCCAACTCCTTTAAATATCTTTCAAAGACGGTCTGAATATATATCATAAATGGACCCATAGCTATATTGCTTTACCCCTTATTTAAAAATTTAGGCCACGACAAATGGATTGACTTTTCAAAGGGATAATATAACTTTAGGCCACTCTCTATTTACTGCACAAATCACTCAAGGTGCTTACTTTCGCCTTAAGTGTTTCGTGCTTTTTATTTTAACGTTCAATTGAAGCTAGCTTGAAGTTTACAAGCCGGGCAGTTTAGATCAAAAGGCACAGGGTAATGGCGAAATGGACTATTGAGGATTCCCGCGATCTATACAACATTCGTGGTTGGGGTTCGGAGTATTTTGATATCAATAGTAAGGGGAATGTCATTATCCAGCCACAAAACGGTAGCAATCATTCCATCGATTTAAAAGAACTGGTCGAAGACATTCAGGCCAAGGGTTATTCCCTTCCGGCACTCATTCGCTTCTCTGATATTCTCAAAGCTAGTATTTCAAAATTAGCCAACGCCTTTGATAAGTCCATCAGAGAATATGAGTATAAAGGGGCTTACCATGGAGTTTATCCTATTAAAGTCAACCAGCAACGTCAGGTAGTTGAAGAGATAGTCAAATTCGGCAGACCCTATAACTTTGGGCTAGAAGCTGGCTCGAAACCGGAATTACATGCAATCCTTGCAATCCTAGATAACCCTGAAGCCCTTCTTATATGCAATGGATATAAAGATGAAACATTCATTCGACTGGCATTGATGAGTCAAAAACTTGGCAAGAAGGTTTTCATTGTTGTGGAACGCCTTAGTGAACTCGAGATCATTGACAGAGTCGCGAAAGAAATAAACATCAAACCAAATATTGGACTCCGGATAAAACTAATTAGCTCTGGCCAAGGAAGATGGGCCGAATCGGGTGGAGAGTATTCAAAGTTTGGCCTCAACTCCATGGAACTAATCGAAGCATTTGACTTCGCAGAGAAACACGGAATAAAAAACTGCATACGACTCATTCATTTTCATCTGGGTAGTCAAATTACCAATATCCGTCGCATTAAAAACAGTTTAAAAGAAGTGGGGCGCTTCTATGTGGAGTTTCGAAAGTCTGGATTCCCTATCGACTACATTGACGTAGGAGGTGGACTAGGTGTCGATTACGATGGCTCGCGTTCTACCTATGCATCGAGCACTAACTATAGCGTACAAGAATACGCCAACGATGTCGTTTATCACATTCTGGAATCCTGTCAGGAAGAAGATTTGCCTCACCCCAATATCATCTCCGAATCGGGGCGGGCGATGACAGCCTATCACTC